>JAUYCD010000233.1 GCA_030692375.1 Candidatus Latescibacter sp.
CTTTGGCGGATTTTAAAAATATGTACTTGTACTGGCTGTCGCCTCCAAAACCTAAAGCGAACTCCTTATAGATCGCTTTGTGGCATGCCCCGCACATTTCCGATGGGGTTGCGGTTCCGTCCGGAAATTCCATTCCGGCGGCGAGTGCTGAAGCGGTAAACAAAACTGTTGAGACCATCAGTGTAAAAACAACCGACAAGTCCTGTTTTGACTTTGTTTTCATATAATTCTCCTTTTGCATAGTGTTTTGCCACATTACCAGAGTGGTCGTTTTGCCGCTCGAATGGCCGCTGTAAGTTCTTGGGCAATTTCCCCGGCCTTCTTCACAAGTGCCTCTTCGGTCGTGTTACCGGGAAACGTGAGTGTGACGCCGGCGGCAGCAATGGCCATGTCAGCCTTATCCAGGATAAGCGCTGTCACATCGAGGTTACTTCCCTCTCGCAAGACCACAATCTTCTTGGTCTTCATCACCTCGATATCCTCGGGGTCTGAGTACTTTCCGATCTTCTCATGGATGTTGCTGGCAATGATCCTATTCTTCTCTTCCCCCGAAGGAACTGTGTGAATGGTAAGTCGGACTATCTCCGGATGCCTTGCGACAATCTGCTCGACAATCCGCTGCGCTTCGGAGAAATCCTTGCGGTGGCATGTTAGAAACTGACACGAATAGAGGCAGAGAACAATTAAAAAACCTACCTTTCGCATGACGACCCCCCTCATAAAACCACTAAATTTATGTGTAAAATAATTTCACGCTGGTGCTTGCTGCAATTGCCTCATTTATCATAGAAATTCATTGATTTTCGCATCCTTCTGTGACGGGCTTAGTATCTCCCAATCCCTCTTGCTCACGGTGCAGCAATGTCCTATAACATATCCTTTGAAAGTGGACGTGATACCGGCCACGATCGGTGCGCCGCTTATCGGGTCAACTTTATTGATGGGGATTTTGCTATTTACGGCAGTTCGGGGAAGAAGTTCAATCGGTTTCTTCTGACTGCCATAAATAATGAATATCCCAATCAGAACTAGCCCGGCAGTAACAAGGATAAGAGCCAACCGGCCGAACCGCCACGAGGAGCGATGCAGCTCATTTTTATTCGCCCTACCGATTTTATTTTTCATCTTTTTCCCCATATACTCCTCCTATGGTCAGTCATTATGATAGAAAACCAGCCCCATGGTCTTGACATTGGTGCTCGCTCATTTCAACTCAATTGCCACCAAGTCATCAAACAACGTATAAGAATCTGCTTTAGTCCATAGCCCAACTTTACCTGCGCCGGTGAATGTGTTGTCTTCAACTTCAAAAAGCTTTGCGCCGTTGAAATAAACCTCAAAGAGATTGGCTTTGGCCAAGACACGCAGCGTGCTCCATTGTCCGGAGGGAACATTGGTTTTCTTCCCATAAGTCCGGCCGATACCTTTGAGCGGAAGATCGGTTCTCTTTTCCTTTTCGACCTTGTAAAGCACGACGTTATTTTCCAGAGCGTTGGCGCGAACGATGTAATAATTGTCTTTGTCTTGATAGCGCCAGACAATGCCCGCCGCTTGATCGACTTCACCTTTCACCGGCTTGAATTTTACGCTCACATCGACATCCTTTATCATCAAGCTGTCAAAAACGCACACAGGAAAGCGGTAATCAGTAGCGTCCATATCTGTTTGAGCCAACACATTCGGCTGGCTGGGGGAGGTCTTGTCTTTCATAATCACCCAACTGCCGATCTTGCCTTTGCCGGTCAAGGCGGTGGAAAATCCCTTCGGCGCTTTACCGACTTCGTCTTTGTCGAAATTGTGTGTTTGAGCAGCAGCGAAGGTTGCAGACACCGCCACCAACAAACTGGTCAGGATGATTTCCCTTTTCATACGATCATCTCCTTTTTGATTTTTGGGTGGAAAAATAGACATACGGCGCATTCAAAAGCGGTGCACCAGCTCTGCCGTCTAATTTACCCCCCTCACGAAAACACCGCATACAGTGTCACAATCACTCCCAGGAGCACCGCCGAGAGAAGGCGGAAGTCGGTCAGCCCTTGCCATGGGCCGCGCAGGGCGTCCAAGGGATTACCCCAGACAAGGGCCTCGCTTTCGGGGGTGTGACGGTGGGGTTTAACGATAGATACGGCGATCATGATTCCCATGCAGATGACGAAGAGGTAGAAGGTGGTCATCATGGAGGGCACGCTCCAGCCGGTGTACTCTTTAAACCAGTCAAGGAGAAATACGGCAAATCCCAGGACGAATCCGCTCCAGAGGGTGATGATGGCGCCGGCGGCGGAGGCGCGCTTCCAGAAAACTCCGGCGACGAAGATGGCGCTGATGGGCGGAGCGAGGTAGCAGATCATTGCCACTACGCCCTGGAAGATGCTCCGGAAATGACTTACCGCTGGCGACCACAGGATGGCGGCGATCATGGCGATGACAGTCACCGCACGGCCGATTTTCACCAGTTGGCGATCCGGGGTATCGGGACGCCAGCGGCGCCAGATGTCGTAGCTGAAGAGCGTGGCGATGGAGTTCAGCGCCCCGGAGACTGTGCTCATCAGAGCGGCGAGGAGGGCGGCGGCCACCACTCCCTTGAGGCCGACCGGCAGGAGATTGTTGATGAGGAAAGAATAGATGTCGGCGGAATCGGACGGCGCGCCTGGGAGTTTTCCCTGGTTGATAAGCCCCAGGCCGATAAGTCCCGGCAGCACGAATATGAACACGGGCAGTATCTTGATGAAGCCGGTGAAGAGCGGCCCCAGCCGGGCATGATACTCATTCTTTGCGCCGAGAACGCGCTGGACGATGGTCTGGTCGGCGCACCAGTACCAGAGGCCGATGACCGGGTAGCCGAGGAACACCGAGTACCAGGGAAGCCCCGATGGGTCACCCGCCGGGCGCAGGATGGTGAGCTTGACCGGGTCCACCGAAGCGGAGAGACCTTCCCAGCCTCCGACCTGATGGTATCCGATTCCGGTGATGCATACCGCCCCGGCGATGAGGATGACAGTCTGGATGGATTCTGTGAGCACTACCGCGAGGAGACCTCCAATGACCGTATAGAGCCCGGTTAGGAGGGCGATGCTCACGATGCTGAACATGATGTCGATGCCGAAGAGTCCGCGGAGCACCACCGCGCCGGTATAGAGCGAGAATCCTATATGGATAAATATGGCGGAGATGATGGAGATGATTGCCAGCCAGTCGCGGGAGGCGCGGCTGTAGCGCCGCTCCAGGAAATCAGGGAGGGTCGCCACACGGGCGCGGATGTAAAACGGCGCGAAGAAGAGCGAGAGCGCCACAAGAGTGAAAATGGCCATCCACTCGAAGTTGCCATAGGCCAGGCCGTTGACATATCCTTCCTGCGCAAGGCTTACCAGGTGGATGGTGGAGATGTTCGTTGAGAACAGGGCCAGGCCGATGAACGGCCAGGTAAGCGTGTTCCCGGCGAGGAAATAATCTCCGCCGCTTCCGGAACGGCGCTGCCGCAGGCCCGCCCAGCAGCCCAGGCCGACGATGCCGACGAGGTAAACGATAATGATGAGAAGATCGAGCGGGCTGATGGCGAGTCGCATAAATTTCCCTTTTCTTCAAGTACTGAGTTTTTACTGTGCCTTTTCCACACGGTACCGGATAATGGTGTAGTACTTTTCCGGGTTTCCTTTGGAGAACATACCGGGACCTTTAAGATATTCCTCTTCGTGGTCGCCGACAATAGAATATCCCTTGTCTTTAATGAAAGCAGTGAGGCGGGTGATGGCCGGCTCCTCACGGTCGTACGGCCCGATGTGGAGTATTTCCGCCATCGCGCCGTATTCCCAGGTGTCAAGCTGTGCTGTGAGGCCTGGCTAAGATTTCACCGTTGGCAGAACAGTCGTTCCCTGGGAAACAGGCATGGCGTACAAACCTTTCCATTCACCTTTGGGAGTATCCAGAGTAAGGGGCCACCGCGCCCGGGGGGCGGGCATGTTCGGACCTTTCGGAGCTCCTTTTATCTTGAAGTAAGTCCGGAAGAGGAGACCGAAAGCCTTCCCGCCTACCGCTTCCGGATCCCCCTTCGCTTCAACGACAATCACTCTCTGATTTTCCATGACCCTTGTCTGTGGCTCCCTGAGATACTCGAAACGGGACAAATTCGGCCCTCGCATCAGGAATACTATTACAGCAGCCAGGAAAAGAACAATGATCCCGATGAGGATGATAATCTTTTTCAGCATCGATACTGACCCTCCTACTTTTTAAGGCAGCCCCCTAAATCCCCCAAAGGGGGACTTACCTTGTTAAAGATAATAACATGTAAATGCGGCATAATTAGTAAATAAAATCTGTTACACTTTGTTTTTCAATTATTTAAGTCCCCCTTCGGGGGATTTAGGGGGCTGTAGTTTTGATATTTACAAAACGAAAACCCATTTTATGAATATTCAGAATAGAATAAAGCACAGCATTCTTTTCCTTGATTCACTCCGTATGAAATACCTCGTCCATCCCCGCCCAGGATTCTCCCGGCTTGCGGAGCGGAACAGGTGTCTGGCAGGGATCGGTAAGCTTCCACCATGCCTGGATTTCAGGGTCGGCGGCGAGGGCGGCCGCATCCCGGGCAAAATCTGCGCCGGTGTATTCGTAGTATGAGAAAAGGTAGTATTTTCCCGGCTCTATTTCTTTCAGGTAAATGGAGTAATTGCGGATGTTGCACTCCCGGAGACGGTTGAGAACACCCGGCCAGACCTGTGAATGCAGGAGTCGGTATTCTTCTACCTTTTCCGGGCGAACTCCAATAACGCTACCGAAACGCTCCACCGTCCTTCCCGGCTGGCCATATGCCATATGCAGGGCAAAAATAAGGACAGCGATAATCATTATCGTGATGAATCCACTTACGGGTCTTTTCACTGCGCATTTCTCCGGGTTGCTGGGAATCGGGATACAGTTTCATATAATAAAGCACCTCAAGAGGCGGAGTCAAACGGAAAAGCGACGGAAACCCTTCCGGGTAAAATTACTTTTTTAATGAAAAAAACATTTGTAAGAAATGAAAGAAAAGCCTAATATTCATACCTTGATAAAAAAGAACACAATTGCAACGGAGAATATCCAGTATGCCTGCCTTCTCTGATTCAACCAAACGCGACCTGGTTTACTCTGCCATCGCCCATGAACCTACCGGACTTATTCCCTATGTGATTTTTTTTCAACCGGGAATCAGCTTGAGATTGGCGGAGTTGTTCCAGGTGGACAGAATCGAAAAGATTGCCGATAATTCGATTGAATGGATTGGCAATACATTCTCAAACAGCCGAATGGAAGAGTTGGGTATTCTGAAGGATGGCGAATATATCGATGAGTGGGGTGTGTACTGGAAGGGGGTGGGGGAAACGCGCGGCCAGGTCAAAACGCATCCTCTCAACGAGCCGTCTCTGGATGGATACACCTTTCCGGCGGCGATTCCTCCCGATGTAGTCTCTCAGATGAAAAACCAGGCCAAGAGGAGCAGCAATAAATATCGTTGCGCGAAACTCGGTGCACTCTGGGAGCAGGCCACTTTTCTTCGCGGCATGGAGGAACTCCTGTTTGACATTTTGGTGAATCCCGGATTCGTACACGATCTGCTTGACGGGATTCTCGATGTGCTCATGAAGAACCTTGATTTATATCAACGTGAGCTTAACCTCGACTGCATCTGGCTCAGCGATGATTACGGCGCCCAAAAGAATCTGCTCATGTCGCCGCTTTTGTGGAGGGAATTCATCAAACCCCGCGTTCAGCAGGTGTGCGATGCTGTCCATGACAGGGGTTATCATTTCGCACTGCATTCCGATGGCGCGATCAACGCCGTTATTCCGGATATTGTCGATATCGGCGTCGACCTTCTGAATCCTCTGCAGTCTGAGTGTGTTGATGTGAATCAGATCAAACGTGAATATGGCGAATATATAACCATCTGGGGCGGCTACGGCAGCCAGCGGACGATCGCTTTCGGAACGCCCGACCAGGTTCGCCGTGAGGTTCATGAAACGTGCGATTCACTAGGCAGCGGGGGAGGATTTATCCTGTCGCCCGGGCTATCGATTCAAAATGATGTGCCTGTCGATAACGCTGTGGCGTTTATTGAAACCGCTATCGAGCGTGAACGCGGGTGTTTCCTTTAACTTTGCAGAAAAATTAAGCGCATATCCCTCAAGATTCAAACTCACTTCGGGCTATACCTGATTGGCGGATTCCTGAACGGATTCGGAGTTTAGTCAACCATCACCTCAAGCAGGGTCTTCCCCTGGGTGTTTGCTCCGGGCAATTCCTCAACGTATCCGATAATTCCTGGGATACCTTCCTGAAAACCGCTGTAAGTATGAGCCTTTTGCAAAAGCCTTATTCGATTTAATCATTTTTTTCTCAATAATTTCACCTTATTGAAGAAGCTATGGTATTTGTTTTTTCCTGTTATACCGCAATCTACGGTATTAATCTCTTGATTCATCCTTTGCATTCATTATTTTATCAATGCTATGATTTCACGAAAACACAATTTTGATAATATCCGTATCGTGCTGGTCGAGCCCAAGGTTCCGGGGAATGTGGGAGCGTCGGCCCGCGCCATAAAAAATATGGGACTTTCCCGTCTCGTGCTGGTGAATCCATGGTATAAAAACCATCCCCAGTCAAGGTACATGGCCCACGGGAGTGAGGATATCCTCGCTGGCGCCCTGGTAGTGGATGACCTGAAAACGGCAGTGGCGGATTCGGTGCTCGTTGTGGGAACCACTCAGCGCAAAAGGACATCCGCTTCTTACATGAACCCGGAACAGGCGGCAAAGGAGATTCTGGATAGCTCTCTCTCCGGCCCTGTTTCCATTCTCTTCGGTCGTGAAGACCGGGGACTTTTAAACGAAGAACTCAAGATATGCCAGATACTGGCGACTATACCTTCATCAAGCGCCCAGCCATCGCTCAACCTTTCCCAGGCAGTGATGGTTTTGTCTTACGAAATTTTTTCCGCTGTGCATCCGGGCGCATCGTCAACGATGGATCTTGCTCCGGCCGAGGTAATCGAGGCTCTTTACGAGCATCTCAACCGGTCTCTATCCACTCTCGGGTTCAAACAGTGGAATGACGGTGATAACTATATGAAATCCTTGCGGAGGGTCTTTTCACGGACGAAGCTTGAACGGCGTGATGCAGCGACCATCCACAAGCTGTGCGGCGAAATTGATCGTTACGCCAGCCGCGTACGAGCCGAATGGGAAGAGAAGAATAAATCATTTTAATGAAAGCGCGAGTATCTCTCCATGCCCGGAACGTTGCCCGCAAAAAACTTCATTGCCAGCGACCTTTCTGTAGTTCGCTGGATGCTGATTCTGAGACCGGCGATTGTTACCGCCACTCTCGGGGCGGCCTTGCTTATTCTTCCCCATGATGCCATTGACAAGTTCCCTATCGCCGTGGTGCTTTTCGGCACCTATATTCTGACACTCCTCTATTGGTCGACTCTGAGAATTTCCGGCATTTCCAGGCCTCTGCTTGCTACCCAGATCGCTTTCGATATTTTTACTATTACCGTTATCATTCATTATACCGGCGGGTATGAATCTTCTTTCGTGGGATTTTATTTTCTTTCGGTAATGTGCGTATCTCTTTTTTTTCGTCGGGTCGTGACATTAATTTTTTCCATTCAGGCTGTGTTTTTTTACATCACCTACCTCTTTTTCTGGGGACCGCTCCTGGGGTCGCCGTTTGGAAGCGATTCAGCCAGGCAGAGTGTGATGCTCCAGGCAATCCTGTACAGTATCCTCATACTCGGGGTCGGTTTTTTTTCCAGTTTATATACCGAGCGGCTTATAGTTAAAGATACAGCGCTGACCAGTGCATTGAAACTCCTGAGAGAGGCCACTCTTGATACCTCCAACATTCTGCAGAGTATGGCTAACGGTCTTATTGCTTTTGACATGTCCGGAAGGGTCATGTATTTTAATCATGCGGCGGAAAAAATATTGCAGATCGATCGAATGACTCCTTACGATACCTACCGCTCCGTTCTCGATAAAAGCGCTCCTGAGCTGGTGAAAATATTGGATCGCGAACTTGATCATAACTCTTACGGCTCGGAAGAGGAAATAGAAATTCTGGACAGGAACAGTATACCCATCCACCTGGGATTGACCACTGTCCCACTTTTTGACACTGATGGAAGCCGCCGGGGAGTCATTGTAAATTTCAAAGACCTTACCGAAAAGAATAAACTCATAGAGATGATCCGTCAGGCGGATAGAATGGCGGCTATCGGCGAGCTTTCCGCCGCCATCGCTCACGAGATTCGCAATCCTCTCGCTTCCATTTGCAATGCAGTGGAGCTTCTGGTCGAAGATATGGAAACCAGGGACCCTCAGGCAGCCAGACTTTTGAATATTATTGAAAAGGAATCTGATCGGCTGCAGAGGATCAGCTCCGAGTTTTTGAAATTCGCCCGTTTGAAGACTCCGGATATTCAACCCCTGGAGCTTAAAAAAGTGATCGAGGAGGTGATGATCCTTATCGAAAACGATCCCCGGAAAACCGGCCAGGTTCGCATAGAGAATACCATTACCGGGAATCCCGTGGTTCACTTTGATCACGACCATATGAAACAACTCATCATAAACATTCTCATCAACAGCCTGGAGGCGATGGAGGGGAATGGAACCATTGAAATCAGGCTGGAGAAAAACAGGAAAATTAACGATACATATATCCGCCTGATAGTCGCCGATAATGGGCGAGGTTTTACAGAAGATGCCCTGACCAGTATGTTCGAGCCGTTCTTTTCCACCAAAAAAGAGGGGACCGGACTCGGTCTTGCCCTGGTGCGGAAGATGATGGTGAGCAATCACGGCAGGGTATTCGGCAGAAACAGGGGAACTGGCGGCACTGAGATCGTCCTGGATATTCCATTGCATGGAGCTGAATAATGTCAAAAAGAATTCTTGTGGTTGATGATGAGCAGAGTATGAGAGATACTTTACAGATCATGCTCGAGAAAGAAGGTTTTGAGGTTGAAACGGCTGATGATGGACTGAAAGCGATTGAAATATTTGACCGGAAAAAATTCGATCTGGTCATAACCGATCTAAAAATGCCCGGCCTTGACGGCATCGGAATGATCGAAGCCCTCTCGGAGCGTTCCGAAACCCCGGTCATCATCATGACAGCTTATGCCACCAAGGATGAGGCCATCGCAGCACTCAACCTTGGCGCATCGTTCTTTATCGAAAAGCCGTTCAAGAAACAGGAACTCATGAACTATGTCAACCGTACCATCAAGATGGATGAGATTTTTAGGGAGAACAAGGCTCTCAAAGCGACCATGGAAAAAACTCCCGCGCTGGACTTAATGATCGGGACATCGAAGGAAATAGTCGCTGTTAAAGAACTCATCCGCAAAGTTGCATGCACTGAATCGACAGTCATGATTACCGGGGAAAGCGGAACAGGCAAGGAGATGGCCGCTCGGGCGCTCCATGAAAATTCACCCCGCGCCAAAGGGCCTTTTATCGCCATCAACTGCGGCGCTATCCCCAGCGAGCTATTGGAAAGCGAGCTTTTCGGGCATGTGAGAGGATCATTTACCGGGGCGGTGAAAGACAAGGTCGGTCTTATGGAGATGGCCGACGGCGGCACATTTTTCCTCGATGAGGTGGGGAACACCATTCCTTCAATTCAGGTGAAAATCCTGCGCGCCATTCAGGAAAAGGAAGTTATGCCGGTCGGAGGGCATACACCCCGCAAGGTCGACATTCGCCTCATCGCGGCCACGAACGAAAACCTCGAGGAAGCCATAGCACGCCAGAGCTTCCGTAAAGACCTCTACTACCGTCTCAATGTCATCAATATCCACATTCCTCCCCTGCGGGAGAGGGGAGAGGATATTGAAATACTCTTTTTGCATTTCCTCTCGGTGAAAGATAAATCGGGGAAAATCCTGTTGGGCGGCATTGAAAGCCAGATCATCGAGATTCTCAAGAATTACGCCTGGCCGGGTAATATCCGTGAGCTGGAAAATGTGGTCGAAAGAATGGTGGCGCTCTCGACAGCGGGAAAAATCTGTATCGATCACCTTCCCGATCATATCTGGAATCCTCAGCCCAAACAGCTTGTATCCGATGGCAATACCCTCACTCCGACCATGGATGAAATCGAGAAGGCATACATTCACTGGATTCTGACCCAGCAGAACGGTCAGAAACAGAAGGCTGCGGAAATACTGGGAATCGGTCGTTCCACTCTCGACCGTAAAATCGAGAAATACGGCTTGTAGATGCTTCAAAATGATTCAGGCTGTCTCAATTTGAATAATTTTTAAAGGATGAATATTTCTTCAATGGAAATAGCTGTCTGTTCATTTTGGAGAGAACCGGCTCCCTGAACTTCCTTTCTGGTCAAGAGAGGGGAACCTCATTGAAGGTTCTAAACATGCGGTCTTCATGAAAAACAAACCAAGCGGGGAATGTATCCCTCTCTTCAAAAGAGAAGGGATCAAGGGGTGAGTTTTCTTTGGCTTGGAAGTATTTAAAAGGGGGGTCTATATTTTTTGGCACAAAATTTGATTCAGAGATAATCACAAAGGAATCAACTATTATATGGCGGAATCCGGAATGTGTCATGATAGAAAGCAAAAGAACGGGTTTACCCTGGTTGAACTTATGATCGTCGTGGTAATCATTGGAATCCTGGCCTCGATTGCCATTCCCAAATTCAGCAACATAATTGTAAGGGCCAGGCTTTCCGAAGTTCGGCAAATGCTCTGGGACATTGTGAACAAGGAAAGGTCATATTATCATGCCCGTGACCAGTATGCGGAATTTGGTTATGGTGAAAATTCAGTGGCGGTTGGTTTTAATCAGCCGGATAACACCCATTTTATCTATTCTTTTGTCGTAGCCGATACTACTGCATACGGGAAAGAGAACGGCGCCGCCAACGATATCAACAATGATGGTGACGGAGATGATGGGTTGTCTGTCTCCATCACAGGCAGTCAGGGGGTGATACCCGGCTCCAGCGGAGAAAATTTTACCTGGTAAGACCCTAAGTCCCTCTCACTGTTTCAAAATGGGAGTGTCTGTTTCAATATGGGAAAATGAGAGAGGGAAGAATTGGAGGCTCAAGACGGAAAACAAAAAGTAATAAACAGTGATGCAATGAGTTAGAAACAATATCTCCGAAGACGACATGATTTGGCATGACATTAGCGTTAATTTATTAAAGTTAAAAGTAGAGCACAAAGCAAAAAAAGAGATTTTGATCTGTATAGAAAATCTCAGCAACCCATCACACAACAAAATTCACAAGGAGGTTTCACATGTTACGGAGAAGTGAAAAAGGATTCACCCTGGTCGAGCTTATGATCGTTGTTGTGATCATCGGCATTCTTGCAGCCATCGCCATTCCGAAATTTACCGGTTTGATCGGCAAAGCGAAAGCAACCGAAGCCCAGAGTGTTTTAGGGCAGATTATCACCGGGGAACAAGGCTATTATCTTTCAAATAACGCCTATATCAGTTTCGCTAGCACCGCTAATTGCCCAGAAATCAGTTTTGCCCAGCCTGACAACGCACGGTTCGTGTATAGCTTTGTTGCTGCTGATACCCTCGCCACCGCAACTGAAAAGGTAGATACAAACGGTGACGCCGACTTGACCGATGGACTGACGCTCTCCATTACCGGTCGCAAGGGAGCTTTGGCGGGAGCATCAGGCGATCCTCTCGCCTGGTAATCCTTCTCCTCGATGTATGAAAAAGGCCGGAAAAAATCCGGCCTTTTTTATGATATTCTTCAAGTGCGTAAAGATATACATAATAAAAGATTGTCTGAACCGCTGATGCGAATGATAAAAACTGATAAATAATGATGAAAGACAGTATTACATCATCTTTTATCACATGAATCATGCGAATCAGTGGTTCAGACTGTCTTTTTCATCCTTTCGAATGTTTCCTCCGCTGCCCGGATGGTCTCATCGACAGCCTCCTCATCATGAGCGGTGGAAATGAACGCCGCCTCGAACTGCGAGGGCGGCAGGAGCACTCCTCTTTCCAGCATGCCCCGGAAAAAGCGGGCAAAAAGAGATACATTGCTCCTTGAAGCGCTCGGATAGTCGGTCACCGGGCCGGGATTAAAGAAAAGGGTAAACATGGAACCGCACCTGTTTACCGTAACCTGCATACCTGATGCTTCTGCTGCTTTGCGGAGACACCTGGCCAGCCTGCTCCCCGTAATTTCAAGGTCGGCGTATGTCTGCTCGTTATCAATGAGGGAGATGGTCGCCAGTCCCGCTGACATGGCGAGGGGATTCCCCGAAAGCGTTCCCGCCTGGTAAACCGGACCGAGAGGGGCGAGCATGCTCATGATCTCCGCCCTGCCGCCGTAAGCGCCGACCGGCAGGCCGCCGCCGACAATTTTCCCCAGGGTGGTGAGATCGGGAATAACGCCGTAGAGCTCCTGCGCGCCTCCTCTGGCCAGGCGGAATCCGGTCATGACTTCATCGAAAATGAGAACGTTCCCCTCACGGATGGTCAGGTCCCGGAGTCCTTCCAGGAATCCCGGCGCCGGGAGAACTGTGCCCATGTTTCCGACCACGGGTTCAACAATGATCGCTGCAACCTCACCTGGGTTTGCGGCAATCAGCTCGGCGACCTGGGAAACATTGTTGAATTCGGCAACCAGGGTTTCAGCGGAGGTTCCGGGCGTGATTCCCGCGCTGTCGGGAACTCCGAGAGTCATTGCGCCCGATCCGGCTTTGATGAGGAAACTGTCCCCGTGGCCGTGGTAGCATCCGGCGAACTTGATGATTTTTCTTTTCCCCGTATATCCGCGGGCAAGGCGTATGGCGCTCATTGCCGCCTCGGTGCCGGAATTCACCATGCGGATCATTTCGATGGAGGGCAACATGGTACGGATTTTTTCGGCCAGGAGAATCTCGCTTTCGGTAGACATGCCGAAACTGGTTCCACGGGCTGCGGCATGTTTGACCGCTTTGATAACTTCCGGATGGGTATGACCGGCGATAAGCGGCCCCCATGAACAGATATAATCGATGTACCGGTTTCCGTCCGCATCCCAGAGATGGCAGCCCTGGGCATGATCGGCAAAGAGGGGATCGCCTCCCACAGACCTGAATGCCCGTGCGGGGGAATTCACTCCGCCGACAATTATCTTTGAAGCCCGCTCGTGGAGGGCGCGGGATTTTGAAATAGTGTAGTTCTTCATATTACCCTCTTTATAGATTAACTCACCCCCTGACCCCCTCTCTTGCAAGCAATAGAGGGGGAGAACCGTCTGCTTCTTAAAATACGTATTATCAACAAAATAACCAACGCTTTAGCCGTACCCCTCTCTTATTAAGAGAGGGGATCAAGGGGTGAGTTTAACCTCTTCTTCATGAAAGGCCGGTAAAGGCAATTTGGCTCATCTCCCAGGTAATCACCGGAGGAATAGTAGGCGCGGGCGCGGCACCCTCCGCAGATATTCCAGTACTCGCAGATGCCGCATTTCCCTTGATAACGGCCGGAATCCCGAATTTCCCTGAAAAGGGGCGCGGATTCCCATATATCTTTCAAACTATATCCTGTTTCACGAAGGTTTCCCGCCTCGATCTCCAGGAATCCACAAATCTGTACTGCGCCCCGGTGGGATATGAACACGAATCCCTGACCGCCCAGGCAGCCTCTGGTTATCGTTGATCGATGTCCGGAAGAACCTGATTTAGAGGGTGAGTTTTGCATCTTCCGGCAGACGCGGGTATAATGCGGGCTGCAAGTGGGTTTGATTTCCAAGGGCGAAGATTCTGCAATGCGGGCTATCCTGACCAGAGTTTTCTCGTATTCTTCAGGGGGAATGGCCATTTCTGCCAGTTCTTTACCCCGGCCGACCGGTACCAGGAGAAACGGGTGAAATCCTACTGCGCCGAGCGAAAGCGCCAGGTCATGGAGCGGTTCGAGTTCTGCGATGTTCAGCACTGTCAGAGTACTGTTGATTTGGAAATCGAGATGATGACGTCGTGCGGCGGCGATGCCGGCAAGAGTCGCTTCGAAAGCTCCCTGCGTTCCGCGGAAACGGTCATGAGTGGATGCAGTAGCCCCGTCAAGGCTGATACTTATCCGGGAAACACCGGCTTTGAGGAGCTTCGGCGCCGTTTCATCATTCAGGAAATGTCCGCAGGTGGCAAGCACCGTCCGTAATCCGAGCGAGGAAGAATACGCGGCAATGTCATATACGTCCGGACGGGTGAGCGGCTCGCCGCCGGTAATGATGATAATGGGTTTTGCAAAAGAGGCAATATCCTGAAGAATCGCCTGAATCTCGTTAAAGCTGAGCTCATCGGAATACACTTCTTTCCGGGAATCGCCGCGGCAGTGACGGCAGGAAAGGGTGCAGGTTCGGGTGATTTCAAACGCGACCAGCCGCAGGGGAGGCGCACTCATTTCAGAATCCTCGCGGCGCTGCGGGCGAAATAGGTAATGATCATGTCTGCGCCGGCGCGTTTGATTGCGACCAGGCTCTCCATCATGACCGTTTCGAGATCGAGC
The DNA here is from genome assembly GCA_030692375.1 of Candidatus Latescibacter sp. NCBI lineage: Bacteria > Pseudomonadati > Candidatus Latescibacterota > Candidatus Latescibacteria (ex Chuvochina et al. 2023) > Candidatus Latescibacterales > Candidatus Latescibacteraceae > Candidatus Latescibacter > Candidatus Latescibacter sp. The sequence continues at coordinate 14,544 of JAUYCD010000233.1, forward strand.
CAGCCGTTCATAGCTGCCGCATGAATCATGGCATATTCTCCGCTCACCTGGTAAGCGGCAAGCGGGACATCGAACCGGCGGCGGGCCTCACTGATGATATCGAGATAGGGGAGAGCGGGTTTGACCATAACCATGTCGGCCCCTTCTTCGATATCGAGTGCGATCTCGGTCATGGCTTCACGGCGGTTGGCTGGGTCCATCTGATAGGAGCGGCGGTCTCCGAATTTCGGAGGGGACTCGGCGGCGTCCCGGAAAGGCCCGTAAAATCCCGAGGCGAATTTGGCTGCATAAGACAGTATGGGAACCTGGGTAAATCCGGCGCCATCCAGCGCCTTTCGGATATATCCCACCCGGAAATCCATCATGTCCGATGGGGCGATAATATCCGCTCCTGCCCTGGCGTGCGCAATGCTTTCTCTGGCCAGAAGCTCAAGGGTGGCGTCATTGTCCACCTCTCCATCTTTGATCGCTCCGCAGTGGCCGTGATCCGTATACTCGCACATGCAGACATCGGTGATGACTGCCAGGCCTGGCAGCTCCGATTTGAGCGCCCGTATCGCCTGTGGAACGATACCGTTCTCATCCCAGGCAGAACTGCCGAGCGCATCTTTGAAAGCCGGGATTCCGAAAAGGAGAACGGCAGGAATCCCGTCATTTACTGCCAGCCGGCATTCTTCAACGAGAGTGTCGACAGACATCTGGCAAACTCCGGGCATGGAGGTTACTGCGCGTTTCACACCCTCTCCCGGGCGGACGAACAGCGGGAGGATGAAATCATCAGGCGCCAGCGCAGTTTCCCGCACCATCGCACGAAAAACGGGGGTGCGGCGAAGCCGTCTCATTCTTTTTGAGGGGAATTCCATGTTTCGTTCTCCACGAAATATTTCATGCTCACTTTTTTCAATTCATAAAGGGTTTTCAGAGCAACCATATCCGCGCCATCTGCAATGGTTTTCATGGCTTGGATGGTTTCCTGCATTTCGTTCAAATTTTTTGCATGGATCATGGTATAGAGTTTATACGGCCACTCGGGATAGGATTTTCTCAGGTAGCAATGACTTACTTCACGCATTTCGGCGAACTGTTCCCCCCACCGTTCGATTTGCTCACCATCCCAAACCGCAAGTATGTTGAAAACATATCCGATTTGGCGATGATTCACCCTCGCTCCGAACCGCCGTATCGTTCCGTTTTCGATCCAGCGATTGATAAGCTCGAAAATATATGTCTCTTCCATACCCAGTTCTTCCGCAACCGCTGTGAACGGTCTTTCAACAATAGGCAGGCCGTTCTGCAGCGCCCGGATCACATTTTTTTCCTTGTCGGAGAGGGGAACGATGGCAGCATCCGACCGGGGTTTCATAAAGGAGACTTCGGAGCCGAACACCGTACTGATCTTGAATACTTTTGAAGCCGGCAGATCGAGAACTCTTATAACACCGGGAAATTTTTCGACCCCGCGTATGATAGTTTCTATGGTAGAACCGTAACGCGCCGTGATAGTGAACCAGACGTTGAACTGCCCCTCGCGATAATAGTTATGGGTTATCTCATGGATCTCCAGCAGGGAAGCGGATAGCTCAGCCACCCGTTCCGGTTCGACCCTCGCGGCGACAAGGGTGCTGGAATAACCCAGCCTGACCGGATCGAACACCGGCCCGAATTCGCGGATGGTATGATCATGGATGAGGGATTTGATTTTACTCATGATCTCGCTCTGAGTGCATCCCAGTTTCTCTGCCAGAGTTAGAAATGGCTGGTTGGTGATGGGAAAACCATGCTGGATGCGGGTAACCAGCTCCGCAGTTATTTTTGGGGACAAACTATTCAATTCCTATCTCCCTGTCGGTTAGGTAACAAGCAGGGTCGGAAGCCCAGGTATCTCCGGTCACAGCTTCTGCGCGGGCGCGGAGGTTTCCGCCGCAGACCTCGAGAAAACAACATTGCGAGCACCGTCCTGTCACATGTTTTTTCTTGTTTTTTAATTTCATGAGAAATTCATTGCCGGAATCGGTCCATATCTCTCTGAAAAGGCGTTCCCGGATATTGCCGAGTATACGGTTCCGCCAGAACTGGTCAGGAAGCACCGAACCATCCCAGCTGATGGCGGCCACCCCGAGACCGGAGCTGTTTCCGGCGTTGAATTTCAGAAGCTCCATAATCTCAGCCGCCCGCCCCGGATTTTCACTAAGCAGCCGGAGATACAGGAAGGGGCCGTCACAGTGATTATCCACCGTGAGTACTTCAATCGGGTTTCCTTTACGGTGCAGATGGACGGTATGGTCGATAATGCTGTTCACTACGGCGCGAGTTTCATCATGGGAGAGGGCTTCGTCAAGAAGGCTTTCCCCTCTTCCGGTATATACCAGGTGGTAAAAACAGATGCGGGGGATATGTTCACGTTCCAGGATATCGAAAACATCGGGTATCTCCCCCACATTTCTTTTCGTCATGGTGAAACGAACGCCGGTTTTTATACCCTCTTCGCGGGCGTTCCGGAGACCTTCTATCGCCCGCTTGAAAGAGCCGGTCACTCCGCGAAATAGGTCATGCGTTTCCGGGCCGCCGTCAAGACTGGTACCGATATAGGAAAGCCCAACTGTGGCAAGGTCTTTGGCCAGGCGGGGTGTGATGAGCGTTCCGTTTGTAGAAATAACCGCGCGCATGCCTTTATCCACAGCATGCCTGGCAAGGAGAACAATATCGGGATGGAGGAGCGGTTCACCGCCGGAAAAGAGCACTACCGGGCATTTAAACTCAGCCAAACCGTCAAGGACTTGAAGGAGCTCGGGGGTGGAAAGCTCATTTTCCGCCGGATAACCGTTAGAACCGGCATAACAGTGCACGCACCGCAGGTTGCAGCGCCGGGTTATATTCATGATCACCACCGGTCGCTTGTCCTCCGAAAACTGGAGCAGGTGGGAGGGAAGCTCTGCAGATTGACGGCCGTAGCGCAGAACATCCGAAGGTTCAATGGTGCCGCAATAAAGTTTCGATATACCGATCATTGGGATAGTCCATTTTTAAAAGAATTAAGGAGAAAGAATGAAAAAAAAATTTCTCGCAATGAATATCAAACTACAGCCCCCGTGTTTTTTTATCTCCTTAAGTCCCCCTCCGGGGGATTTAGGGGGCTGCCTTTCTAAGAAATCATACGTGTTAGTTTAGAAAGCAGTTGAGTTAATAATAATTTATGAATAATCAGGATTTGTCACTTTGACGCTTTTTTAAAAGAATCGCCTTTGCCAGTCCCTCCGTAGTGTATTCCTCAGCCTCAACATTCGTAATTTTGCCATACCGGGAAATTGCTTTTGATGTCTGCGGCCCTATACTTGCAATCCAGACGTTCCCATTCAGTTCTTCCGGTTTAACCTGGCTGAAAAAACCATGGACTGTCGATGAACTGGTGAACGTAATCATATCCAGGGCGCTCTTCTTGATCTGTTCAAGACTGTAGGGTGAAAGCCGGGCTGTCCGGGTGGAATAGAACACCGTATCCTCGACAAGCGCACCAGCTTTCCGCAATCCATCTGCGAGCACGCTTCGGCCAATATCGGAACGCACCAGGAGGAATCTCATTCCTTCCACATTTGACGATGCGAGAAGCTCATCAAGCAGACCCTCCGCAACAAAAGTTCCGGCAGATATATCTGCGCGGATCCCATGTCCGAGGAGAGCTTCTCCGGTCGAAGGCCCGATGACCCCGACGATTTTGCCGGAGAGTGACCGTGCATCCAGGTTTTTGGCTTCCAGTCCGTGAAAGAATGAGGTAACCCCGTTCGCGCTGGAAAAAATTATATAATCGTACAACTCCAGGTTTTCAAGCACCCGTTTCACTTCCGGACTAGAAAGATTCTCCGCTGTTTCTATCGTGGGAATGAATACCGGTTCGGCTCCAAGGGAGGTAAGTCTTTCGGCGAACGACCGGGACTGGATGAGCGGCCGGGTAACCCCGATACGGAGCCCGGCCAGCGGACCGGGATGATACCAGCCAAGCTTTTCGGAAAGCGATACGGTTTCCCCGACAATCAGGAGCGCAGGGGGTTTTACCTTCTCGCATCGCCCTGTTTCAGTAATAGTAGCAAGGGTTCCCGTTACAACTCTCTGCGCGGGAGTGGTTCCCCGCTCGATCAATGCTGCCGGGGTTTCAGGGGATTTCCCGCCATTCAGCAGTCTCCCGGCAATGTATTCAAGATTTCCCACACCCATGAATACGACCACCGTATCAACCCCGGAGGCCAGTTTTTCCCATTCCACCGGATCGGAGGTTTTATCATCGGCGCCATGTCCGGTAGCCACCCCAACCGATGAGGAATGATCGCGGTGAGTCAGGGGAATCCCGGCATAGGCGGTCGCCGCGGTCAGAGCCGAAACACCCGGAATGACTTCAAAAGGGATTCCTTCTTCCTTGAGCTTCTCCGCTTCTTCACCGCCCCTTCCGAAGAGGAAAGGGTCGCCGCCCTTGAGCCTCACAACTTCGCTGTCACACCGGCCATATTCCAAAAGAAGTGTGATGATTTCGTCCTGGGGGCA
>JAUYCD010000234.1 GCA_030692375.1 Candidatus Latescibacter sp.
ATATCGAGTTTCCGTCCCCTGCGGTCCTTGAGACACTTCTCGCAGACCTGGTAGCCGCCTACCTGGTATTCCCACACCGCCGGGGGCACAGGCGCGAAATATTGTGTTTGGTTTATGTACACTCGCTCAGATTCGGCAATATAGCGAAAGCCCTGGCTTTTTGACTTTGACACGCGGCAGTCGCCCTCGCCATCGAATCGCGCAGCCGGCGGGTCGAGATCGGGTGATTTCAATAAGTGCAAGGCCGTCAGTTTCTCTCCCAGGACAGCCATCTCCCGGAAAATCACCCTGTCGGCGGTGAACGGGATACGCGGGAAATCCATACGCAGGAATTTGGTATATTTCTCGCGGTAGGCTGGCGCATAGAGCACCGCATAGACGTAATAGAATATCTCCTCCGGCGTCGGTTCGCGGCCGTACGCAGTCGCCAACGCCGCAACCACCTTCGGGTTCAGGTTTGGCCGCCGCGCGGAGATTTCGTGATGAGCAAACAGATCGTGATGGTCGTTGTTTGGGTAGAGGTAGAGGGGGAAAATGAAACCAATACCCTTATTACTCAAAGTTATTCTGCTTTCGACTATACCATCTGACACAAGTGCATGATTGAAAATTCCTTCTGCAACTTGTCTCACTGCAATCAGCGCCACGTTCTCCCCCGCCAGCATGTGACGCATGACCTCTGGGCGGGGCCTACAGATGAACCCGCTAGACCTGCCTGTGTAATAGGTATAACGTATGTCAAATGGGCGATATAGAACGGGCACGACCTTCTCGCGGGTGGGGCCTGATTCGAGCAGGTCCTTCTGAGCCAGTTCTACTTTCCAGTCGCTCGAATCCTTGCCAAGCTTGTATCCTTGCCGTGCATATTCCGGCTCCATCCGGGAGAAAACAGTTACCGTCCGCCACATTTCCTCCGGTGACCAGTGAATCGTCAGGTTGTCTCGAGCAGTCACGATACCCACACTGTTGACGGGAAAAAGTTCCGTTACGTGAATGAAGGTATTGTAAGAAGCCGTCAGAGTTTCATCCCGCGGCACGAATAAGTAGAACGGCGACCTGGGCTGCAAGTCCTGCCATGAAGTGGCGGTTATGTCATGTTTTGTCAGCCAGGTGTATTTTGACTCCTGAGTGCCCCAAAGTTCGGTGTGACTCATGGTCACGTCGCCATTTTTTTTCTTTCCGCCGCGCTTGATGAAGAAAGCGATAGCGGCGCCCTGTCTGATGTCGAAGACGTTTTCGTCCTTGCCGCCGTCCGGGCATGTTTCCTTCTTGAGAGAATTGCCGTGAAGGTCAAGGATGTAAATGTCGTCGAAGGTCCGCATCAGGCTCTGTCGCATGCCTCGGAAAGTCGGGTTGTCAAGGTACGAATGGTTGGTGATCATCCCGACAACACCGCGCCCTGCCTGTTCGATCTTCCATTGTGCAAACCGAAGGAACTTGACATAATCATCCTGGAGCCATTTGGGATTCTTTTCGCCGAGCGGCTTTCCGTCCACCTGCTTGTAGTCGTCAATCTTACCCAGAATCCAAGCGCCCCGGTTGACGGAATGCCCAGAATACGGCGGATTGCCGAGGATTACAAGTATAGGTGTCTGTTTCTTGATCTTGCCAGCGAGATGCGATTCTTCGGCGAGTGAAGCAATGCCCGGGATACGGGTCTGTTCGAGTTCTTCCATGTCAAGGGTATTGGTGAGATAGAAGGGAACCCGTTCATCGTCGGCAAGGCGGTGGCCGAGTTCCTCAAGAAAGAAGCTCATCTTGAGATGTCCTACTGCATAAGGAGCCATCATCAGTTCGAAGGCATAGAAGTTACGGAGTATGTGGCGGCGGATGAACTCCCCGCGGGCCCCAGCGCCGTACTTGCTTTCGAATTCATGAACTGCCTCCTGCGCGGCGCGGGCGATAAAAGTCATGGTGCCGGCGGCAGGGTCGAGGAGTGTCACTCCTTCGGAAGCAAGACCGTCGGGCTTGCCGAACTCGGTCTTTAGAATCGTGTGCAGGGATCGGACGATATAGGAAACAACGGGTTCCGGGGTATAATAAACGCCCCGCCGTTCCCGCGTCTGAGGATCGTATTCCGCGAGGAAAGTTTCGTAAAAGTGTATAATGGGGTCTTTGCCTTTGCCCTCGTGATAATATTGGTGCAAGATATTATGGACATCGGTCACAGCAAGCACTTCCGATATGTCGTCGATGATCCATTCCATCTGACGGGGAAGCTTGCCCCTTGAAACGAATTCGAATACTTCGCGGAGAATTCCAATAGTCTGAGGGATGTTGTCATAGGCAAGCTTTCGGTTGAATCCGTTTTCCGAACGTGTCCGTGCGGCAAAAAGCCCGTATGTTATGGTCTGGGAATAAAGGTCTGCAAAATCATCAGGGGTGAGATCGGTTATAAGGAAATGTTTGAACGCTTCATAAAATCCGTGGATAAATCCCTTTTCCCCGTTCTCACGGAGTTCCTGGGCTATAACCTCATCTTTGAGGAACCGGGTTCGCTTGGCTAGTTCAAGAGCAAGTGATTTGGCATTTTGTACCTTGGGTAATGAGAATGAAAAGAATTTATCCAGCAGGTTCAGGAACGGCTGTTCATTCTCCACAATGAGAACTTCCCGGAGGTGCTTTACCTGATAAGGACGTGAAATAAAAATCGAATCGACTAATTTGCCGTCTCGGTAAAACCTGAATTCATGGAAATTGGTCAATATGAGATTGGGGAAAGTAGTGCGGTATCGAACAAGCTGTTCGGAATCTTCAATGATATCTAATCTCTCAACTGAAGGCGCTTTAGCTTCTATATATCCTACGATTTTTTGTTTGCCGTCCCAAATACGGAAATCCGGATTACCTGCTTCGGTACTTTTCGGAAGCGTGGTAATATGAATATTTCTTCTTCCAGTGGATTCAGCATAATTAGATAATAAATTTTCAAGAGTGGAATAATAGCTCTCTTCGCGGGCGTCTTCTCTATTCATAATCTCAAATACAGAACGAAGGTAATCTTTCAGCATAATTCATCCTTGCTCAAGAATTTCTCGGTTGAGAAATGATGATTCTGCAAAAAGTATCTTGTTGCTGTCGTCGCTCTAAAAAAACCTCACCCGGCCTTCGGCCACCCTCTCCTAATTAGGAGAGGGCAAGAACAAAGCGCATAGTGAGTTACCCCCTCTCCTGACTAGGAGAGGGGGACAGGGGGTGAGGTAAAGAAACACCAGAAAATTAAGTAAAATTTACTTTTTGCCGAATCATCAGAAATAATACAACCAGATATAGATTAATGCAAATGGAAAAGGGACATCTAATCATTTCTTGCTTTGCGAACTTTGCGAGAGATTTTTTTACTCGAACAGGATATGGACAGGAAAATCGGCGGGGATTTTTTTTCTGAGGTTGCGGACGGCGAACCGGTCCGGCACAATGGCGGTGATATCGGTTCGGGAAATGGCATCCAGGCTGACATCTCCCAAAACACGCCATTCTTTTTCCCAGACCCAATGGCCTTGGTCACCGGCGGCGTGGGTGAATGCACGGTTGCAGTTTAACGGCTCGATCCCAAAGGAATAATGCACCTCTTCCGCTCCCAGAGCGGCCAGCGCTTCTTTCCGCACCGCAATACCGTAAGGCTCGAAACTATACCTGCCGTAGCGCTTTCTCCAGCGCATCAATGCCAGGGCATCACCCGGGGAGAGAGCAGTGAACGCAGAGATAGGAACGGCTTCCGGCGTTTTCCAGTCCGAACCTCGAATTTTTTGCTCCCCGATGATCCGGCCGAGCGTTTCGCATGCATTGCGCGCGTAGACAGTGTTGTCTTTCAGGAGGTCATGGTATAAATCTCGGGATTTTTCTCCGGGCCATTTCCCCGGGCAGGTTCTCGTCCAGTGTACCAGCCATTCTCCCGGAGGCAGCGGCTTCCAGGGCCGTCCGGCCAGAGAATACCGGGGTATGAACCAGTTTTCTGTCCAGGGAATACGGAAATCATCCCTGATTTTGTTACGGTACTGAGGTTCGTTCATCATGCTTTCCAATCTCCCTCCCGGCCTGATCGATATGGGATACACTACATCGGCGGACTTAAGCGCCAGGCGGTCACGTCTGGGCCAGGAGTCCTTGGGGTGGGAGGGTGAGGGGATAGTATCTTCCGGCAGGAAGACAGGCGCTGTTTTTTGTGTATCAAGGGCATAATCATCGAGTATGGCCGAGAATTCAAGCCTTCCCTCCTTGGTGTCGCCTGCTTTCACTATGAGCCTGATGGACATGCCGGAGATTCCAGCCAGGTAGGTGACCAGGTCCCAGGAGACCGGTTCAGTGCTGCAGATGATTTCCACAGGCTTGGCGGACAGGTGACTCATGGCGCTGAGGGTGGCCTGGATCCAGCCTTCCGAGCCGATCGGGTATTTCCCGTGGGCGGAGTTGAGCAGGAGGATGTTCACAATTTCCTCAAAATCTGAAAAGCTTTTGGAAAGACTGCGGCTGTTTTTGGAACCACGGAATAATAATTGATTTTATTGGGAAAATGCCATAATTTTAATCTTTGAAGCAAGGCTTTTGCAAAAGTCGTGTTATATGAAAAAAATACGAGTTATTTTTACTATAGCCCCCTATCCCTCAATCCCTTTCCCCCCGTAGGGGGGCAAGGGAAGTAGTTGCTCCACAGTCATTTCCTCCCATCCAGGGGGAAGGATGTCCGAAGGACAGGAAGGGGGCTGTGTCAAAAATATCGACTTATGCAATTGGCTCGCATTAATGTAAAAGATAAATTTCCAAAAGGAGGTAATTATGCTGAAGTTGTCAATTCTTATTACTTTGTGTATGGTGGGATACGTTTCGCAATCCTCGGCGCAAAAGAAATTGCAGGAGGATGTCCTGAAAACCTCCCTTGGTGATCTCCGCATTACTTTTATCGGTCACGCCAGCCTGATGTTTACATTCAACGGTATGGTGATCCATGTGGATCCGGTCAGCGCTCAGGCGGATTATTCTCTGCTGCCCAAAGCCGATCTGGTGCTTATCACTCACGAACATGGGGATCATCTCGATTCAAAAGCCCTGGACATAATACGTACGGACAAGACGAAAATAATCCTGACAAATGCCTCTTCCGGCAGGGTAAGGGGAGGCATGGCCATGAAAAACGGCGATAGTATGACAGTGGATAATCTGCCCATCGAGGTTGTACCGGCCTATAACATCGTAAACAAACGACCGGACGGCAACCCTTTCCATCCAAAAGGAGTGGGTAACGGCTATATAATCACCTTTGGGGACAAGCGGGTATACATCGCCGGAGACTCGGAAAACACACCGGAAATGAAAGCCCTTAAAAACATTGATGCGGCATTTTTGCCGATGAATCTTCCCTACACCATGACTCCGGAGATGGTTGCCGATGCGGCAAAAGCTTTCCAGCCGAAAATCCTTTATCCTTACCATTACGGCGAAACCGATCCTTCACGGCTGGTACAGCTTTTAAAGGATTCCCCGAACATCGATGTACGGATTCGAAGTATGAAATAGCTGTTGATTCGCATGATTCCTTGATTAACTTGATTAGATGCCGAAACGAGTTCGGCATGACACGTGTCACCCTGAACTTGTTGCCGTTTCACGGGAACGATAAAACCGTTGCCGTTTCACGGGAACGATAAAACCGTTTCAGGGGGTCATCATGGCAATCCTTTAATCCCATGAATCATGGTTCAGACAATCTTACCCAACACAGAAATTTTTTTCTATGAAACGTTCCCTGCTGCTCTCTGTTCTTGCATTTGTTTTCCTTTTTTCCTCGGTAATCGTTTCCCAAGGAGCCGGAAAAGGCGCCCTCACGGTCACAACTTATCCGGTGCCCGGAAATGTGAAAGTCGACGGCAAAGATATAGGTAAAGCACCAGTCACCATCGTTCTTGACGAAGGCGGCCACGAGATTTCATTTTTAGACTACAGCTCACAGTATACCACACCGCCTGTACAGAAAATAATAATCAAAGCAGATGATAAGATACGTATCACCGGCATGTACACGAACAGGTTTGTTCCGCGAGAACCTCCCAAAAGCTTTTTCCCTGCCGATTCCCTTTTCGTATACGGGATGAAAGATCGTCCCCGGAAAGATGGCACGATATATGACTACATTGACGGGGGCGCCATCGTATATTTACGTCACGGGTTCCGTGAAACCACCCACGCCGCGTACCGCCGTCCGGGCGGTTCCACTCTTACCCTCGATATCTATGACATGGGAACCCCTGCCGGAGCCAGGGCAGGGTTCGATGATGAGGAAATCTGCCCGTCCGGTTTCGGTCAATCCGAGATCGGCGCTCCCTGTAAAACATACCATTATGAGCCGGATTATTTCCTCTATTTCCATAAATCCAGCTATCTCGTCTATGTTTCCACCAACAATGATTCGCTGAAGACATCGGTGGAAACCTTTGCCGCCATCGTCAGCAGAAATATCAAGTAGAAAAAAGTTTCCTCTTGAAAAGGAGTATGATACCATTATGAAAACAAGGCGCCAGCCGGTTATACTGATTTTTCTGGTTCTCTTCTGTTTTACGGGAAAACCGCACATGGCAGGAACCATCTATGCGGGGGAAATCCCTGATTCAATCCTGAAAAAGTATTCCGAAAATCTGTACATTATCCGGTCCGGCAGCGGTGAAACCTCTGAAAATGCAGCGGAAGCGGCCAGATTCGAGATTTCCAAATTCTTTGAGGCGAATATCCGCGGCGAGACTATGGTAAATCAATGGATGAAAGCTCGCACCGGAAAAGGTAAAACTGAGGAGATGCGAAGCACCGAAATTACCAATACTATCCGTATAGCCTCTTCTCGTGATATACCCGGCATTGAAATTGTCTCATCAAAGGGAGACAAATCGAGGAAGCAGTTTGAGGTCTGGGCTGCGCTCGAAAAAAAGTCGTACGCCAACTCTCTCCAGGAAAAGATCAGGAAAATCGATGAAGATGTTGATCGGAAACTGGCCGATAAAGAGGGAGGGGATATGCGCCGTGTCCGTCTTCTTTCCCAGTCCGCAAAGGTTCTAATGAGCCGCGAGCAGGCATTGGGCGACTTGAATCTCCTGAAACAGGGGCCGGATGTTCCCTCAAGAAGTTCTCTTTTTGCTGCGGTCATGAACAGTCTGGACAGTCTCATCGCCGGGGCTTTCGATACAGGGCTGGTTTTCAGCGGCGGCATGGATGAGAAAGTCAGATCAGCCATGATCAAGGGGATTGTGGATGCCGGAATACGGGTCAAGGAATATCCGGATTTCCAATCAGCGGTCGGCGCAGGAGTAGACCTGATCCTGTCGGTCGAGCACAAAGTCGATTTTCCGATCACGAAAGCGACGGCGTCTGGCAAAGATTTTGTTTTCACCTGGGCGAACTGGATGGTTTCCCTGAAAGCCATGGATTCCGCTACCCAGGAAATCATCGAAACCCTGGTTTTAAATGACAAGGTAAATGGAGGCAGCGAGGGGCAAGCCCGTGAACGCATGCTGAATGCCATGTTGAAAACCCAGGTACCCAAAATAACAACCTGGGCGTACGGTGTTATCTTTAAACCGGAGAAATAACAAAAAACCTTAATTGAGAATGGATGCCGAAACAAGTTCGGCATGACATGTGTCATTCTGAACTCGTTTCAGAATCTATTTAAAAAATACCACAATTTGATAAATCTTTCATAAATAATCCCGAAGGTACTGTATTCACATCTTTTTCTATGCGAGGTTTACCGTGAAAAAAGAACAAAGATACTCTTGGCATGTCTGGGCGAGGCTGATGGTCATTGCGGTTATCGCATTGTTCATGATCGCCCAGGTCAAAACGGTAAAGGTGAGCCGTGAGGCTCAGGGGCGGAGCGGTCCCGGCTCCTTTTACGAGCTGAAAGTGCTTATTCCTTCCGGGAAACGACTTCCGGTCATTGAAGTGAAGAAAAGCTGGTATAAAGTCCGGTTTGGCGACCAGGAAGTCTGGGTTTCCGAAAATTGCCTGCTCAACGATAAAAGCAGCAGCGCCGGGACGTTTGAGAATATGGCGCTGGACGATGCGGCAGTGAAGGCTTCGCCCGCCGCCATTTCCGCCGCCATCAAGGGATTCTGGACGAGGTATTCGCATTCCGCGGGGGAAGGTCTCGCCTCTCTCCCGGTCGAGGGGTATACTCTTCCCTCAGCAGCCTTCGAAACATTTGTCCGGGAACGAACCGCTACTGTCGACCGCGAATCTCTCCTTGGCAAATACCCCGTCCGTAATCCTTATAAACCCGGTCCGACCCCATTTGTCCGGGAACAATCCATCGGATACGCCATCGCTTCGAAGGCGGCTGACGCTCCTCTTTCCACCCCACAAGTGCAGGCACTTGCGGGGACCCCGGCGTCAGGCAGCCCGGCAGTACAGTATGTTAATTCGGTAGGTATGTATCTGGCAGAAGGCACCGAACGGAGCGATATACCGTTCAAGTTTTTGATTTTGAACACCGACCGGGTGAATGCCGTTTCCTGTCCCGGCGGATATATTCTCCTCACCAAGGGACTACTCAAACTTGTGGGAGATGAATCGGAATTGGCAGCGCTGCTGGCGCATGAAATGGCGCATGTGATCGCCGGTCACGGCATGCTCGAGCTCCAGGAAAACAAGCTGCAGATCAAAGCCGGAGATGCTTTTGCTACCCTTGACCGTGAAACGAAAAGCGATTCCACCGATTATGGAGAGCTTGCCGGAATCATCGACCGCGCCGTCTCCATGGCCAACAGCCCCAGGCTCGATAAATTAGAGTTCGAAGCAGACCGTAAGGCACTGTCGTACCTGGCGCGCTCAGGCTATGACCTGAAAGGTCACCTCCGTCTTCTCACCTCATTGAAAACCAAGTTCGATGACAATATAGACATATTCGATCTGAGTTACCGTAACCACCCTGATTTTCCGAGGAGATTTTCTCTCTCCGAAAATGAGATCAAGGGGTATAGATCGTATACCGGCCGGACTTTTGCAGAGAGCTTCAAGGCAAATATGGTGTTTTAGAAATTGTCTGAACCTTGACATGATTAATGGATTAACTTGATTAGATGCCGAAACGAGTTCGGCATGACACGTGTCACCCTGAACTTGTTGCCGCTTCGCGGGAACGATAAAACCGTTTCAGGGTCTTCATGGTAATCCTTGAATCCCATAAATCACGGTTCAGACATAGGGGAGGTGCGTCACAAACCCATGAAGAAAGTATCGGTAAAGAACCGGAAAATCATTCTGGATATCGCGCTTGTTCTCACCATTTTCATTCTGGCCGCTATTCTCCTTCTCAATGACTCCCTGTTCGAGTTCAACGGCAAGCTGTTCAATTTCCTGGTGCAGAAAAGGCGGTCTGTAGAACACACGTGCAAAAATGTAGTCATCGTATGCGTCGATCAGCAGAGCCTGGACGAATACTACCGCAAAGAGCGTCAGAGCTGGCCCTGGCCCCGTGATTTTCATGCCCAGTTGGTACGGTATTTGACCGAATGCGGCGCGAAAGCTATTGTATTCGACGTGATTTTTTCCGAGCAGGATATTGACCGGGTGAATGCCGATGCCAAACCCGACAAAGTGTTCGGTGAAGCCATCGCGGAATCGGGCAGAACTTTCCTGGTCTGTCAAGTCTATGCCGTTACCGATTCCCTGACCTTTCAATCCGCCTCATTCGATGAGAAGGCATTTCTTTCAGACGACGGCATTTTCCGGGGACTCCGGATCAGAGATCACCGTTTCGCCGCGTTTCCCCTTCCGGTTCTCGCCGAAGGAACGGTCGGCATCGGTCTTTCAAACATCGAGTCCGACAGAGACGACATTATCCGTAACTATCCGCTCGCACTGAAACTCAACGGCCGGTACATCCCTTCCCTTGGTTTTGCGGTTTCACGGAACATTCTGGGGGATAAGGAAATAAACAAGAGGCTCGGTCAGGCTTCCAGCATCATCAAAAGAGTTGACTCGCGTGGCAATCTCCTCCTTAACTGGTACGGCAAAGGCGGTGTCGACGGTGTTTTTACCTATTATTCCTACCGGGCGGTGCTGCAGGCCTCCATCCGAGAGGAGAGGACAGGGAAACCCGACACCCTGAGTTCTCATTTCAGGGACAAGATTGTCCTGGTCGGTTCGAATGCACCCGGCCTTTTGGATTTGAAGGCCACTCCATTTACCTCCTTTGCCCCCTATCCCGGTGTGGAAATCCATGCAACCGCCATCGAAAATTTCCTTGCCGACGATTTCATCTCCACTGTTCCCCCCTGGATACGCATCCTTGCCATGGCGGCGGCTTCCATTCTGTTGTTTTACGGATTTAAAATCTTTCGAAATCTTCGGCTTTTGGTTGCATTGTTCCTCGGTTTCATGATAGTGGAAGTGTTTTCTTCCTATTTTCTCATCCTCAACAATATCTGGCTCCCGGGGGTGGATATATATCTGGTTAGCTCTTTGGTGTTCGTGGGGCTGGTCATCTCCGGGTATGTGAATGAAACGAAAGAAAAACGTATTCTCCGCGGACATTTCGAACGGTATGTGAATGATTCCGTCCTGTCGGATATACTGGCCAATCCCGACGCCATCGACCTGAAAGGCCGCACCATCATCGCCACCGTTATGGCCTCCGATATAGCCGATTTCACCAACATTTCGGAAAAGCTCCATGCCTATGAGCTGGTTGCCCGGCTGAACGACTATTTCTCGGAAGTATCCGAGGCGCTCATCACAAACGGCGCTTTCATCAACAAGTACATCGGCGACGCCATCCTCTCCATTTACGGCGCTTTCGGAGAGGAGCCGGAGCATCGCCGGAAAGCCTGCCGCGCTGCTCTTGCCGCTCATGAGGTGATCAACCGGAAAATCGAGCAGGCCAGAACCGAAGGCAGGGATCCTTTCCTGACACGCATCGGCATAAATACCGGCGAAATGACTCTGGGCAACATAGGCTCCGCACGGAAAATCGAATACACGGTCATCGGGGATTCGGTGAATTCCGCCTTCCGCCTCGAGGGAATAAACAAATTTTACAATACCCGTATCCTGGTCAGCGAATTCACGAAGGAGGGAGTGGAGGATGAGTTCGAGTTCCGGCTCATCGATTCTCTCCTCTATAAAGGGAAGGATATGCCGGTCTCCATCTATGAGCTTTTGGGAGTGAAGGGAAATGTCAATCCGGAGATTCTTCGCCTCCGCGACGAGTTCGAGCAGGCGCTTGATTTCTACCGGAAAAGGGAATTTCAGGAAGCAGGAAGTATTTTCGCCCGGCTTCATGAAGAAGGAGACGGGGCTTCAGGGGTTATGAGAATGCGGTGCGACCATTTTCTCTCCGAACCGCCGCCCCCGGAATGGGACGGAGTTTGGAAGATGCTGAGGAAATGAAGATCCCCCCTACCTTCGGCATCCCCCCTTTTTAAGGGGGGAGTCATGTTAGCAGGCAGCTTTTACCCCCTTAATAAGGGGGTCGCCGCTTCATGCGGCGGGGGGATTTTATCTAAAGAGCAGATAAGTAATATGGCATATCTATCGCAGAATAAAAAATGTGGGATGACCAGTATTATTATCTTTGTCTTGACAATTGGCTTATCATATATTATATACGAAACCTTATGAAATAAAGACATTTGTCGGGGAAAAGAAGATTCGAACATGAGAAAAATTGCTATCGCATTTCAATTGTCTCTTTGCTTATGCGCCCTATCCTCTTCCTCTCTCTGGGGGCAGTCTGCTGGCTTCGACAAGCTCAGCCAGCAGACTACGTCTTCGGCGAATAATAGATCGATCATGTCAGGGATCATGGGCGGACAGGCAGCATCTTCAACGGCAGCCCCTGTCGCTCAGGCGCGGAAAATATCTGAAACCGCGCTGGCAGGCTACGGCGTCCAGCTTACGAAAAGCACCAGCAGTCACACCCGGTTCGGTACGGCCTGGTCCCCCGACGGCAGCACGATCACCTACGCCGAGGACGGCGACATCTTCATTATTCCCTCCCAGGGTGGGAACCCGGTCAACCTGACCGACAGGGTACCCGGCGTTTGCATGGCCCCCTGCTTCACTCCCGACGGCAAATCGGTCACCTTCACCTGGTATGACGGGGTGGATGGAACCACCTATGAAATAGATAACATAGCTATCAGCACCCGCAATGTTACCCTTGTCATTGACAAGGCCGCGCTGGGGGTGTGGAGCCATGACGGCCGCTGGCTGGCGTTCCGGTCGCTCATCGGGCAGCTCTGTGTTGTTGACACCGGCACCGGCATCCTGAAGGTCATAAACGCCGGCGACGCCGCCTCCGGTTTGCTCGCCTTTACTTCCGATGACAAGATAATAATCACCACCATGATAGCCCTGGACGGCTCCAAAAAACTTTTTGGAATACTCCGTGACGGCGGCAATCCGGCGCAGCTTACCTTACCGCCGGGCGACCATTACTTCCCGCAGTGCTCCCCGGACGGCAACTGGGTGATCTATTCCGTCTGGTCCGCGATTGACTCCAAATACAGACTTAATGCGTTCAGCACCGCGACCCTTGAAGTAAAACCCATCTTTGGCCTCGAAGTCACTGCAAGCTGCATGTACGGCGCATTCTCCCCCGACAACCGCAAGATCAGCTATCTCGCGGATATCGCAGGGAATGGAACGTACGAGGTGTTTGCGACGGATTCACCCTTTGCTCTGCCTACCGTGGTCACACTTGCCGACACCCCCTGGCCGATGCGCGGGCAGAACCTTCAGCACACGGGAAGAGGGATCGCCACCGTTGCTGCGTCGAGCACGGTAAAATGGAAATTCCAACCAGATAATTCTGTCAATTCTTCCCCCGCGATAGGCTCCGATGGCACGATTTATGTGGGGTCTGATGATAATTATCTCTACGCGGTAAAATCTGACGGGACATTGAAATGGAAATTCCCGACAGGGTTTATAGTCCGTTTATCGCCCGCGATAGGCTCCGATGGCACGGTGTATGTGGGATCTTTTGATAATTATTTCTACGCGGTAAAATCTGACGGGACATTGAAATGGAAATTCCAGACTGGTAGTTCTGTCGGATCCTCGCCTGCGATAGGCACCGACGGCACGGTGTATGTGGGGTCTTATGATAAATATCTCTACGCGGTAAAATCTGACGGGACATTGAAATGGAAATTCCAGACTGGTAGTTATGTCTCTTCCTCGCCCGCGATAGGCACCGACGGCACGGTGTATGTGGGGTCTTATGATACTTATCTCTACGCGGTAAAATCGGACGGTACATTAAAATGGAAATTCCAGACCGGGGATGTGATCGATTTGTCCTCGCCCGCGATAAGCTCTGACGGTACGGTGTATGTGGGGTCTAATGATTTTTCTTTCTACGCGGTTAAATCTGACGGGACATTGAAATGGAAATTCCAGACTGGGAGTTATGTCACTACCTCGCCCGCGATTGGCTCCGACGGTGCGGTTTATGTGGGGGCGCATGATGGTTATCTCTACGCTTTCGCTCCGGAAACCCCCGGCGGAACCATAACCGTCACCACACCCAACGGCGGGGAGAAGATCGTCGCCGGAACCGATTTCAAGATCACCTGGACGGCGACCGGCGTCACGGCGTTTACGGTGGAGTTCTCGGCCGACGGCGGCACGGTGTGGACCCCCGTTCCAGCCGCGGCGATTGACAACACCGCGAAGGTGTGTACGTGGAGAGTTCCGACCCTCGCCTCGGACAAATATCTTGTTCGGGTGAGCGATTCAAGCAACAAAGCGGTGTCCGACGTGAGCAACGCCGTTTTCTCCATCATCCCGGCAACCGTTGCGGGAGTCAGAGTTACCGCCCCCAACGGCGGCGAATCCTGGACCGCCGGCGCCACGCAGACTGTCACGTGGACGAGTTCCGGTGTCACGAACGTCAAGATCGAATATACGACCGACAGCGGAACGACCTGGACAGCAATCACCGCCTCGATGCTCGCATCTTCCGGTTCATTAGCATGGGCGATCCCCGCAACGCTCAATTCGCCTGGCTGCAAAGTGCGAATCACCGACACGACGAATTCTGCGGTCACTGATGTGAGTGATGGGGTATTCACCATTTTACCTGTTCCTAAAATCGTAGTAACCTCTCCCAACGGCGGCGAAAAATGGCCGGTCGGCTCTACCCAGATGATCAAGTGGGATGGAGTTGCAACAGCGAAGGTGGAATTCACCATCGACAGCGGAACAACCTGGACAACCCTTCCCGCTTCCGCAACGACATTGGCAAACGCCTATTCGTGGACGATTCCCGATATGAAGTCGGACAGGTGCCTTGTCCGGGTGACGAACCTCGCGGGAACTGTGAGCGATGTCAGCGACGGGGTTTTTAGCATCGTGGCGGCTGCGCCGACAGCAAGTATACGGGTAACCGCCCCCAACGGTGGCGAGTCCTGGACCGCAGGGACCACGCAAAACGTCACCTGGACCGCGACCGGCGTCACGAACGTCAAAATCGAATATACGACGAACAACGGCTCGACATTGTCGCAGATTGCAGCGAGCACGCCAGCGAGCGCGGGGACGTATGCGTGGACGATACACGTCGCGACGCCTGCATCGGCGCAATGCTTTGTGAGGGTCAGCGATGCTTCGAATGCGGCGGTGAACGATGTGAGCAATGCAGTATTCAGCATTGTGGCTGCTGCGCCTGCGGCGAGCATTAAGGTAACCGCGCCCAACGGCGGCGAAAGATGGACGCAAGGCTCCACTCTGGCCATCACCTGGGATCATTCCGGCGTCAGCACGGTCAAGATCGAATTTTCCACCGATGGCGGCTCGACGTGGATGCTGGAATATACGGGCTCCTTTGCGTACCTTAGAACCTACAGTTGGAAAGTGCCGAATGTAATTTC
>JAUYCD010000235.1 GCA_030692375.1 Candidatus Latescibacter sp.
GGTGAAAGCATACTCGAGGCTGTGGTTCACCCGCTCAGTCAAATCCCGGGGGACGTCCGTCGGGAGAGGATTTTCAGCGCCAAAAGCCGAAACAGCGGAAATCCACACCAGGAACAAGCAGGGTAAGGTTTTCAAAAGATCTCCTTTTCTTATTTCTGAAGAACCAGCTTCCCGGTAACTGTGGCGCCCTCGGCCCGGAGACGGCAGGTGTAATTGCCGGCCGGAGCATTTTCGGTATTCCAAACCGCCAGGTGAGCGCCGCTCTCGCGGTGTCCTTCGGCCAACACGCCGACTATATTCCCGCGGCTGTTCATGATCTCAAGCCGAACATCCCCGCTGTTCGGGAGCCGGTACTCGATCGAGGCGCAGGGATTGACAGGATTGATCCGGCTCTGGTAGAGCACGAAAGTTTCCGGTTTACGGGGGCGGGGAGTGTCTTTCAGCCCGCTCACTTTAGAGTAATCGAACGGCTCGTTTGCCAGGTGGTAGAGCGGCTCGGCGCCTCCTTTGTAATCCCTCGTCAGATAGTAGGTGAGGAGCGGCGTCCGTTTGAACTGTTCGATGGGAACGAGGGTCGCGGTCCCGTTTTCCCAGAGGTAGACCGGAATCCTGCGGGGATCGAGTGCATCGGACATCCCCCGCTCCACGGCGAGGTGGAAGTATCCGAAATTCCCCGGCTCATGACCGCCGAGCCAATGCCCGATGATGTCGGTCCGGAAAATGTTCTTGCCGAATATGATGACATTGCTCATGAAATCCCAGGCTGTGGGCGACGGGTATTTGCCTCCCCCTCCGAGTCTTCCGGGATCCTGGGCGCCTTGCGGCAGATGCGGCCCGTTGTTGCCGGAGTCTCCGTCACGGCCGTAGATACCCTCGATGACACTGAGACCGCAGGGTGTAACCGAGAGGCTGTCGAGAGTACGGGTGGCCCAGGCTTCCTGCCAGATGCCTCCCTGCGGACCGGGCCTGTCCCAGCGCGGGATGACGCCGTCCGCCACATGTCTCTCGTAGCTTTTTTTCAATGCATCCGCTGCGTTCTCGTGACGGTATTGAGGGGAAATCTTCATATCGCTGTCCGCCGGGGAGCAGAGTCCGGTGAAAGGCCGGGCGATCATTCCCTGAAGGTTCTTGCCGCAAAGGGTGAGACCCATGCCGTGAGCCTTGAATTTGGAGATATTTAAAAGCCATGCGCCGGGAGTGTTGATCGGTTCGAGATGCGGCAGCTTTTTGAACCATCGGCCGTTGGGGACATCGATCCAGTTGAAATGCTCTCCCGGATTTATCCCGCTGCCGATGGCGCCGATGAAATCGGTGCGGAAATCTGCGCCGACACGGTTGGCCATATCGACAATCCCGTAAATCTGAAATGTTTTGGGCCCCCGGTCGTTCTCACGGATGTGAATCTGTTTGGGGGAAATTCCCAGTTCTTTCATTCCCTCGAAAACACCTTCGCAGAAGAATGGGTCGGTGACTGTGCCGAGGATCTGGTCAAGAGGATATTTTCCCGCATCCACCGTTTTCAGATTTAATTTCACCGGGATGGAAATGGAAATAGGAATACCGCTCCCGTCCCTGGGGACGAACACGCTCCGTCCGAATGACAGACCGGCTTCCAGTTTGGCCTTCGCATTCATTTTATCGTCGATTGCGGTTGGCATGATGAACACCGCTTCCGGGTGGTTCTCGATGAACGGGTGCAGTCCGAAATATCCGGTGGTCTGCTTTCGTGAAGGCAGCGCCTGTACGGGCAGGCTGAGTCCCAAAGCCCCGAGCGCTGCGGTTTTCAGAAATTCTCTTCTGTTGAGCATGAAAAATAACCTTTCTTTATGAATGAAATTTTACAATCTTTAATCAAAAGAATTCCTCGCAGCTTGCTGCGGGGTAGGATCCCCCCTGTCCTTTATAAAGGGGGGCAACCGAGATACAATCGGCGGTAGAATGGTTTTTCTATTTTATTCCCCTTAGTAAGAGGGATGTCACCGAAGGTGACAGGGGGATCATCTTTTTATACTTTGACCCCTAACATCCAGGGAGTTTATACCTGTCTTCTGTCTTCTGTATACTGTCTTTTTTTACCAGCCTCTCGCCGCGAACAGGGGCTGGATTTTCTTATTGTATTCCGTACCGTTTTTCATGAATATCCCCTTCCAGAAATAGGGGAATTTCCCCATGCCTGCCATGACATCCGCCCATTGGGACATGAGGAGCCAGAGCGCCATGTCTGCGATCACTCCGGTGGTGGGACAGACCTTGCGGTCGAGCCCTTTGACCGGAACAACACCCCATCCGTCCGGGGAATACGTGTTGAATGCCAGATCGACCTCCTTGTAGAGCCGCGGCCCGGCAGCATCGCTTTCCAAAGAATACGGTGCTATGGCGGCAATGTATGCTCCCTTGGCGCGGCAGTCGCTGGCGAGTTTGATTTCTTCCATATTATTAGAACTGTAAGAGCCGATGAGCACGATGTCCCCTTTCGCGACCCTTCCTGCGTTGTACGGACGGGTTACCATCGGCCCGGTGGCCACCGAAGAAGCATCGGCGACCAAAGCTTTATGTCCGGCAACCCACCACTTTGCTCCCTTGACAACCAGGTCTCCGAGTACGCGGCCCGCCTCGATGAACTTCAGGCGGTCCTGGCCGGCCATCTGCGCACGGTCGATGCAGGTTTCAATATAACTTCTCGCCCCGCCTGGTGAAGATTCGGTCCCGTTTCCCGCCTTGAGCCCCGCCAGTTCAGCCGCCGCCATCCAGTATACCGCGGCCTGGGCAATCCCGCCGCCGGGCATCACAGGAAAATCCGGATTCTGTGAAGGATGCACCAGGCCGTTATCCCAGGGCGCCTGGCTGTCGATCATCGCAGAAGAGGCATCCTCGATACGGAGTATCTTTCCCCCGTATTCGATCTGATAGCCCTCTCCCGGCGGCGTCTTGGCAAAGGGATAGTAATTCACGGTCACCCCGACCACCCGAATACCCCGTTTCATGGCGGCAATATTTCCAAGGTTTATCACATTGGTGATGATGATGTCATTCGTGGTCAGCTTGGCGTAGTCTTCATCTTTGGCGTCCCGCTTTAAAAAGGCGAAAACGCCGGGTTGTCCCGTACGGTCAAGGGCGGTTTCGTCGATGGGAAAATGCCCCGCAGTGATCTGGGAATATAGTGTTCCGCCTTTTTTAAGGCGCGCATATGCCGTCTGCATCTCACGCTCGATTACTTCCACCTGGGTGTCACGGAGGCCGGTCAGTATTTTCATCGCTCCCCGGAAGTACTCGTCCCAGAAAGCGGCGGCCGGGATTTCCGCCGCAAGTGCTTTTCCGCCGCCGGAGAGGAAGTTCGACGTGATGCTTATTCCGCCGGCCAGGACTGCGCCGGTCTTGAGGATATTTCTTCGAGAAATATGGGCCATGGCTCTTCTCCTGCTTGTTAAGATTTGTATGGATAGGTCAATATTTAAAGAATATACACAAGCATTTCGTAAAAAAGAAAAAAAAACTTGACAACAGCATCAAAGTATATTATTATAATTCCTATCTAAATAGTAGAGTATGAACTTACGCCTCTCATAGATGTCGAAGCAAATTCGGCATGACCATGTCACCCTGAACTCGTTTTAGGGTCTACATGACACAACCGTTTTATTACAAGCCTTTTAGCTATAATTTGGTATAAACTTACTTATACTCTAACACTTATTATTAAACAAATACTTATTGCTTCGTTTGAAAGGCAGCCCCCTAAATCCCCCGAGGGGGGACTTTTATCAGGCAAGGAAAAAAATATTAGTTTAAAAAATTGGCTCTTCTCCAAAAGAGTTGGTAAATTTAGCAGTGCAAAATGAGACAACTCTATGAGATGCAGCCCCCTAAATCCCCCAAAGGGGGACTTTGCATCGTTATGGATAAAAAAGTTTTGTTACGTAAATAATCAAAGCAGACCTCAATCTGTCAAGCCTCAGCCAAAGGCTGACTTGATTTGTTGTCTTGCAGTCTTTTAAGTCCCCCTTTTGGGGGATTTATGGGGCTGCAGTATCAATAAAACGTCTATGGAAATATCCCTTTGATTAAAACAATTCTTCTTCTTTCGGGCGGGCTGGACAGCACCCTAGCCGGGAAAATACTCCTTGAGATGGGAATTGCAGTGGAAGGTCTCAATTTCGTCTCGCCGTTCTGCCGCTGCACTCCTGTTTCGGCGGGATGTTCATCAGCCTCCCGAGCCGCTGAACAGCTTGGTATTCCGGTAAAAACAATTTCCTGCGTGGAAGACTACCTGAAAGTCATCTGCAACCCCAGGCATGGCCGCGGCAGCGGAGCGAACGCCTGTATCGACTGCCGAATCTTCATGTTCTCGAAAGCCCGTGAGGAGATGGCTGCATCCGGCGCCTCTTTTGTCACAACGGGTGAAGTGCTTGGTGAACGCCCGATGTCCCAGCGAAAAAGGGCCATGGAAATAATCGAGCGTGAATCCGGGCTGGAAGGGTATGTGCTCCGTCCGCTGTCTGCAAAGCTCTTGACGCCTACCGTTCCGGAAAAAGAGAACCTGGTGGACCGTGAGAAGCTCCTGGCTATTCAGGGCAGAAGACGCCTCCCGCAGTTTGCCCTTGCCAGGGAGCTGGGAATTGTAGATTACCTCTGCCCGGGGGGAGGATGCCTTTTAAACGATCCGGAGTTTGCCGTCCGGTTCAAAGACTATATGGAACATGAAGGTGAAATCAGTGTCAGGGAAGCTAACCTGCTGAAGCTGGGTCGTCATTTCCGGCTCCCCTCCGGCGCAAAGGTGATTGTAGGGCGTAACGAACAGGAAAACTTGTCCCTGGAACGATTCCTGATGCCCGGCGATGTAATCATAGAGCCTTATGATACTCCCGGCCCCAGCGTTCTTTGCCGTAAACCTGCGGAACCGGACGACATTTCACTGGCGCTGCGCTTCGCAGCATCGTATACCAAATTCGGTGAAAAAGTGAACTTTTCAGTTATTGTTATTGACAACAATAATCAGAGGAGAAAAACTACCCTCGCAGAAAATTCAATGCCGCTTGAGAGGGAGAGGATCGCAGAGTGGTGGATTGGCGCCGAGCAATCGCGGCCATTTGTAGGGCAGCAGAGATATTGAAACAGGTTCAGTAAGCTATGTAAAATATTTTACCCGGTTTATCTTAGAAAAAAATAGTAAAGTAATATTCAACCATGTATATTTTACAAGGCCTGTGAAAAAGTCTAAATGCCTGTCATTTTCTTTTTCACCGAAACTCACCCCCTGACCCCCTCTCTATACTAGAGAGGGGGAACTAGAAGGCCCGCAACGAGTTATATCCTCTCTATTATAGAGAGGAGACCAAGAGGTGAGTTTAGAAAAAGCGGGGATTTCATTCAATAAAAGTGTTTTTCACAAGCCTTTTAAAAGGAGGAGAGAAACCACCCCCATCCTGAAAAACCATGATTTTCCGATGAAAAAACGTTAAAAAGGAAAGTATTTCAAAGGGGCATACACGCCACAAAAAAATGAAAGAAGGTGCATTATGGGAAAAAGACGATTTGAAACGTTGACCGTTCATGCCGGACAGGAGATACCCGATCCCACTACCGGATCACGGGCAGTGCCGATTTACCAGACCACATCCTACGTGTTCAGGGACACCGACCATGCTGCAAATCTGTTTGCTCTCAGAGAATTCGGAAACATCTATACGCGGATCATGAACCCGACTACCGATGTTTTTGAAAAGCGTATTGCGGCCATCGAGGGAGGAACTGCTGCTCTGGCGGTCGCCTCCGGACAGGCGGCGGAGACCTATGCGCTCCTTGCGATCACCCAGGTTGGCGATGAAATCGTTTCTGCAAACAATCTGTATGGCGGCACCTACCAGCTCTTCCACTATACCTTTCCCAAACTGGGGCGGAAGGTTGTTTTTGTTGAATCATACAAACTGGAAGAATTCAAAAAAGCCATTACTCCCCGTACACGGGCGATTTATGCGGAAACCATTGGCAATCCCAAGCTGGATGTACCGGATTTCGAGGCCATTGCAAAAATTGCCCATGATGCCGGAATTCCTTTCGTGGTGGACAATACCGTGGGGGTCGGTCTGGTACGTCCGCTGGACTATGGCGCGGATATACTCGCCACTTCGGCTACCAAATTCATCGGCGGTCATGGGAATTCGATCGGCGGGGTAATTGTGGACGGTGGTAAGTTTAATTGGGGGAACGGTAAATTCCCCGAATTCACCGAGCCTGATCCGAGCTATCACGGGCTGAAATTCTGGGATGTCTTCGGAAATTTCCCCGGCCTGGGCAATGTTGCCCTCGCAATTAAACTGCGGGTGCAACTCCTCCGCGACCTCGGGGCGCCTCTGAGTCCGTTCAATTCCTTTCTCTTCCTGCAGGGGCTCGAGACCCTCGCTCTTCGCCAGGAAAGGCATTCGGAGAACGCCCTAGCGGTAGCGCAGTTCCTTGAAAACCATCCGCTGGTTAACTGGGTGAAATATCCGGGTCTTCCCAGCCATCCTTCCCATGCGCTGGCGAAAAAATACCTGAACGGCAAATACGGCGCTCTGGTCGGATTCGGAATCAGGGGCGGGCTTGAAGCCGGAAAGAAATTCATTCACTCGGTAAAATTGCTGTCGCATCTCGCCAACATCGGAGATTCCAAGAGCCTGGTTATCCACCCGGCCTCAACCACGCATCAGCAGCTCACCGCCGAAGAGCAGGAAACCACCGGAACGACTGCGGATTATATTCGTCTATCCATCGGAATCGAGCATATCGAGGATATCAAGGAAGACATCGACCAGGCGTTGAAAGCAGCAGTTTTATAGAATGATCTGATGTAACCTCCAAAAAATAAAGAAAAACCCACCCCATAATCCCCTCGCCCGCTACGGGAGAGGGGGCAGGGGGTGAGGGAGAAATTGAAAGGAACATTGCTATGAGCAAAATCTACGATGATATAACCAGGACAGTGGGCCGTACCCCTCTCGTCAGGGTGAATCGAATGGCCGCGGGTATAAATGCCATAGTTCTGGCCAAGCTGGAATCGTTCAACCCATTGTCCAGCGTCAAAGATCGAATTGGGGTAGCCATGATCGAGGATGCTGAGAAAAAAGGTTTAATAAACAAGGAAACCGTCCTCATCGAGCCGACCAGCGGAAATACGGGAATTTCCCTGGCGTTCGTCGCTGCGGCGAGGGGATACCGGCTCAAGCTTACCATGCCGGACACCATGAGCATGGAAAGAAGGCAGCTCCTGGAGGTTTTCGGCGCGGAACTGATTCTCACTCCAGGCGTCGAGGGTATGAAGGGTGCGGTAAAAAAGGCGGAAGAACTGGTAGCGGCTACTCCCAATGCCTTCATGCCCCAGCAGTTCAATAATCCCGCTAATCCGGAAATTCACCGCAGGACCACAGCCCGTGAAATATGGAATGACACCGATGGCGCGGTCGATATTCTGGTATCCGGAGTAGGAACCGGCGGAACTTTGACCGGCGTCGCTGAAGTGATCAAAAGCCGCAAGAAAGATTTCCTGGCGGTCGCCGTAGAACCTGAAAATTCTCCGGTGCTTTCGGGAGGTGCGCCTGGACCGCATAAAATTCAGGGAATCGGCGCCGGTTTTATTCCCGGCGTCCTCAACCGGGATATCATCGACGAGATCATACAGGTTTCCAACGAGAACTCCGGAATAACCGCCCGCCGCCTGGCCCGTGAGGAAGGAATTCTGGCCGGTATATCCAGCGGAGCGGCGCTCTGGGCTGCTCTCGTAGTAGCGAGACGCCCTGAAAGCAAAGGGAAAACGATCGTAGTGGTTCTCCCCGATACCGGCGAACGGTACCTGACCACCTGGCTGTTCAAGGAATCCTGAATACGAAGGATGAGATCAAAAATCTGAGGAAAACAGCTATAACTGCGCAATATTTTGAAACATGACGACATAAATAATTGCGCATGTTTTGAGTGTTTATATCCTGAAACGGCTTTATCGTTCCCGCGAAGCGGCAACGAGTTCAGGATGACCTTATGCCGAACTTGTTTCGGCATCTATCTCTTAAAATACGTAAGCATATGTAATCGCCGGAGCTATGAGGAGAAAGTGAAGGTATGGAAAATAAACTCGACTGTTTGAAAGATATCCTGGCCGGAATGGAGAGTGTTCTGGTAGCCTACTCCGGGGGCGTGGACAGCACCTTTCTCCTCAAGGTTGCATCCGATGTGCTGGGCGCCAAAGCCCTGGCGGTGATCGGAGATTCCAGCACCCTGCCCTCCGAAGAAAAACAGCAGGCTCTCGAAATCGCCGAAAAACTGAACGTGCGATACCAGGTCATCGAAAGCCGTGAGATATCGAATCCCGACTTTGCCATGAACAGCAAAGATCGATGTTACTGGTGCAAGAGCGAACTGTTTTCCAAACTCAGGGAAATCGCGGACCGTGAGCACATCAAGTTTGTTGTGGATGGCAGCAACGCCGACGACCGGAGTGATTACCGGCCGGGCACCCGTGCTGCAAGAGAGTACGGAGTCCGGAGTCCGCTTCAGGAAGCCGGACTTACCAAAGATGAAATAAGAAAATTCTCTCGTGACATGGGGCTTCCCACCTGGGACAAGCCTTCCATGGCCTGTCTGTCGTCACGGATTCCCTATGGCGAGGAGATCACCGAGGATAAACTCGATAAGGTCGAGAAAGCGGAGCGGATACTCAAGTCATTGGGATTTAAACAGGTACGGGTCAGGCATTACAACGAAACCGCCCGGCTGGAGGTGGCTGAATCCGACATCCCCCGCCTTGCCGAGCCGGATCTGCGGAAAAAAATTGTGGCAGGGCTGAAAGCGGTAGGCTATCGGTATATCGCCCTGGATCTGGAAGGGTATAGAACCGGGAGCATGAATCCGTGACGGATTCGGCACGATCCGAACTTTGCCGCCCTGAACTCGTTTCAGGGTCTAGGATTAAGTCAATCAGATAATGTCTGGTGCTGAAGTTTCTTTTTCTTTTTACCCCCTTAAAAAGGGGGTCGCCGCTCAAGCGGCGGGGGGATCTTTATTCGCCGGGAAGAAGAAATCCCCCCTGCCTTTGACATCCCCCCTTGTTAAGGAGGGAATATGAATCCAACTTTATTGCATTGACTTAACACTAGGGTAAAAGAAGCAAAGATAGTACAAGCTGCATGGAAAAACATGTAATTATCATTAAGTCAATGATAATAGTGGTAAATTACAGTATTCTTTCAACAGGGATATCTCGATGGCGCTGTTTGAAAACATTCTCCAGGCTGTTGGCGGGACTCCGCTCGTAAGATTGAATTCCATTACACATGGAATCGGCTCCCCTGTCTATGCCAAAGCCGAATTCCTGAACCCCGAGGGTAGCGTAAAAGACCGTATCGGAATCGCCATGATAGAAGCCGCCGAAAAGGAAGGTCTTTTAAAACCGGGAGGCACCATCATTGAAGCTACCGCCGGAAACACCGGGATCGGGCTTGCCCAGGCGGCGGCGATCAAAGGATACCGTTGCATATTCGTTCTCCCGGACAAGATGAGCCAGGAAAAAATAAATCTTCTGAAGGCGTACGGCGCTGAAGTGGTAATTACCCCAACTTCCGTACCTCCCGATTCGCCGGAAAGTTATAACGGAGTGGCGGATCGTCTGACGCAGGAAATACCCGGCGCTTTCCATCCCAATCAGTTTATGAATCAGAACAATCCTCTCGCTCACTACCGGACAACCGGCCCGGAAATCTGGAATGATTCACAAGGGAAGGTCGAAGTCTTTGTAGCGGGAATGGGCACCGGAGGCACCATTTCCGGCACTGCCAGATTCCTCAAAGAGCAGAATCCGAATATTATTGTTGTCGGCGCTGATCCAGAAGGTTCGATTCTATCCGGCGACAGCCCCCATTCATATAAGGTAGAAGGAATCGGGGAAGATTTCATTCCCGGAACTTTCAACCGTCAGGTGGTGGATGAAATGATCCGGGTAAGCGACAAGGAGTCTTTTAACACTGCCCGCAGATTGGCCCGTGAGGAGGGAATCCTGGCGGGCGGTTCTGCCGGGACTGCGGTGGCCGCAGCCATCAAGTACGCAAAGAGAATTGCCGAACCGCGATTCATCGTGGCGCTTCTGCCGGATACCGGCCGGAATTATATAAACAGGATTTTTTCGGATTCATGGATGATGGAGAACGGGTTTTGGCAGGATGGCGAAGTCAGAATTGCCCGTGTCGGAGATATCCTTGATAAAAAGCAAAAGATTCATGGAATTATTTCAATTGAACCGGAAGAGACCTTAGATAGAGTTGTACAGCTCATGCGGAAATATAGCATTTCGCAGATACCGGTCGTTGAAAATTCACATGTTGTTGGCAGCGTCAACGAAGCGTCCCTGATGAAGCTCCTGCACGACGGAGTTGATTTCGCTCGACAGCAGGTTTCTGCAGTTATGGGAAAACCATTGCCTACCATGGATGAGAAGATGGATATATCGGAAGCATACCGGGTGCTTCTTTCCGGAACGACAGGAATTGTGGTATATCGGGGAGGATTTCCCACAGGAGTGATAACCCGGTCCGATATCATAGAGTATTGGATGAAACAGAAGGAAAACCGGTGAGATTCAAAACGAGAGCCATCCATGACGGTCAGGCGCCGGACTCTTCCACCGGCGCCGTTATCATACCTGTGTATCAGACCTCCACGTTTGAGCAGGATGCCATCGGCGTCCACCGTGGATATGAATACTCCCGCACAGGAAATCCGACCAGAAAAGCGCTGGAAGAGGTGCTCGCCTCCCTGGAGGGAGGTAAGCACGGGCTGGCGTTCGCTTCCGGTTCCGCCGCGACCGCCGCGGTATTTCATCTTTTGGCGCATGGTGATCATGTTATCGTGGGGGATGACGTGTACGGGGGAACATACCGTCTTATTGAGAGAGTATTCCGTCGCTGGGGGCTTGCCGCCGATTACGTTGAAACGGTGGATGCGGACTCGTTCCAAAAAGCGATCAGGAAGGAAACCAGGCTCATCTGGGTGGAAACGCCGACCAATCCGCTTCTGAAAATTGCCGATATCGAGAAACTGTCTCAACTGGCGCATGAAAATGGTCTGCTCCTAGCGGTGGACAATACCTTTGCGAGCCCGTACTTTCAAAACCCCCTTGCTTTGGGCGCCGACATTGTCGTACACAGCACCACGAAGTATCTTGCCGGTCACAGCGACACCATCGGCGGCGCGATAATAGTATCCGACAATAAACTGTATAAAGAGCTGAAATTCCACCAGAATGCCGAAGGGGCTGTCCCCGGACCTTGGGACTGCTGGCTGGTTATCCGCGGCATCAAGACTTTGGCCATCAGGATGAACGAACACGAGAAGAACGCGATCGCTCTCGCCAAATTTCTGGAAAAACACCCTGCTGTAGAACGGGTGTACTATCCCGGCCTTTTAAGCCATAAGCAGCACAATCTGGCCGGGAAACAAATGCGTGGATTCGGTGGAATGATTAGTCTGGAGCTTAAAGGAGGTTATCCGGCGGCGGAGCAATTCATTTCTAGGTTACGACTTTTTTTGCTGGCGGAGAGCTTGGGGGGAGTTGAATCCCTGGTCTGTCATCCTGCGAAAATGACTCACAGTTCCTTCCCTCCGGAAGAAAGAGAGCGGAAGGGTATCCGGGATGGCCTGGTACGGCTTTCGGTCGGCATAGAAGATGTGGATGATTTAAGAGGCGATCTGGAAAATGCGCTTAGATAATTTTTAACAGGTATGTCGTTAAGTAAGCTAAGGTGATTATCCGAAAGATTAATCCCCCCTACCCCCCTTATTAAGGGGGAAAAAGAAAATTATTCCTATTACTATGCAAACATTTATTAGGATTTAACAGAACCCTCTCCCTAAATTCCCCCCTTAATAAGGGGGGATGCCAAAGGCAGGGGGGATATTTAAAGACACAGAAGCATTCAATTTCTCTTATTTACTGGTATGTTGCTGACTTAACGACATAACCGTATAATTTTTTAAATAAGGGGGAACTGATATCTTATCGAAAAGTACAATAACAAGAATCTTTATCGGAATACTAATAATTATGTTACAAGGAGAACTCTCATGAATAGCAGAATCCTCGCAGCAGCAGTCTGTTTCGCAACGGCTCTCGGTTTGTTTGCCGGTGTATCATTTGCTCAACATGATCACGGCCAGATGCATTCAATGAACGGCATGAACATGAGTGAAACTGCCAAGCCGATCGTCTTTATAACTCCCTTCGCATTCAAGACCCAGCTTGATCAGGTATATAGGTCGTATCTTTCCATCCATGCCGCCCTCTCAAGCGATGAGTTTCAGAATTCGCAATCAAATGCTCTGACTCTTACGAAATCGTTCCAGGAAGTGGATATGAAGCTTCTCACCGATATGAAAGCGCACATGGCATGGATGGCTTCTTCCGAAAAGCTGTCGAAAGATGCGGTGCAGATTGCCGCGGCACCCGATATCGAAACAGCACGGGCGGAATTCAAGCAGGCTTCTTTAGATCTTATTGCCATCGCGAAACAGTTCAGAACTTCAGGAAAAAATCCGCTCTATGTGTTCCATTGCCCCATGGCTTTTAAGAATAAGGGCGCCGATTGGGTACAGGATGAGAAGACAGTGAAGAATCCCTATTTCGGGAATTCCATGCTTGCCTGCGGGAAAATCACGGATATTATCGGAGCAAAAAGCGGAAAGTAAGCTGAAATAGTTCAATTTACATTTATAGTTATTTTTCCTATATTTAATGACAGAAAGATGGTCTCCCGGTCATATTTTTACACTTTGTAGAACTTAGAACATAACTATGCATAAATCGCTTCTTTTCACCTTTTTCCTGTTCGGTTTCACTGCCATCGGCTCTGCACAGACCGGGAAAGCTGCCAACCTTGACAGCTTGATTACCGAAGCCCTCCGCAATAATCCGCGGATTCTCGCCGCCCGTGAGGAGAGCG
Source organism: Candidatus Latescibacter sp. (assembly GCA_030692375.1). Classification (NCBI taxonomy): domain Bacteria; kingdom Pseudomonadati; phylum Candidatus Latescibacterota; class Candidatus Latescibacteria (ex Chuvochina et al. 2023); order Candidatus Latescibacterales; family Candidatus Latescibacteraceae; genus Candidatus Latescibacter; species Candidatus Latescibacter sp. The sequence continues at coordinate 12,960 of JAUYCD010000235.1, forward strand.
CCGCCGCGTATACCCGAATACAGCAAAGCACTTCTTTCGACCCGCCGCAGGTTGGAATCGAATTATTCCAGACTCCCATCTCATCCTTTCCGAATCCGGTGAAAAACGGCCAGGAAACCGATTATTCCATTCAGCAGATGTTTCCCTATCCGGGGAAACGAGCCGCCATGGGGAATGTGGCCCGGAACGGCGCCGCAATGACCGACCGGAATATCGGAGCTATTAAGAGACAGGTGATCCGGGAGATGAAATCCGCCTATTATGCGATGTATCTGGCCGACCGTACTCTCGGTATCAATACCCAGAATCAGGACCTCATGCGTGAGCTTCTTGCCGTTGCCTCACGGCAGTATGAAGTCGGTACGGGAAAGCAGGCGGATATTCTGAAAGCCCAGACCGAGCTTTCCATGCTTGCCTTATCAGCCATAAATTTACAGAGAGAAAAGAAGGTCGAGGAGGCCAGAGTCAATACAATCGCCGGAAGACCGGCAGGAGATTCCCTGGGTGAGGTGGAGGACATCGAGAAGGATATTCCGGCCTGGACTGTGAACCAGTTTGATTCCCTTGCGCTGGGAAACCGCCCCGAACTTAAGGCGATGGATTATAACATCCGCATGAAAGAGGCGGAGTTGGCCGTATCCCAGAAGGAGCGCATGCCGGATTTCATGGTGCGTCTTATGTATAAGGACATGGTGATGGGCGGAACAGATTATTGGTCGACCATGTTCGGTTTCACCCTTCCGCAATCATTCTGGTCAAGGGGGAAGGTACGGTCCAAAATCGAGGAAAGCCGCATCAATATCCGAAAAGCACAGGCCGAATGGGGTAACATGAAAAATGAAGTTTTCCTTCAAGTGCATGAAGCCTATGTGAATGTCGAGTCAAATCGGAGATCGATCGAGTATTGCTGGAACACCCTGATACCCCAGGCAGAACAGACATTGCAGATATCGATGGATGGATACCGCGCAGTAACAGTGGATTTTCTGACCGTAATAGACGCCGCCCGGATGCTGCTCCAGGTCAGGCAGGAACATGAGGTCGCAATAGTAAACTATATGCAAAGCCAGGCCGATTTGGAACAGGCGGTGGGTATGGACAGCGATAAAATAGCCCAAAAAATACACCAGTGAGAACAGGCGAATTCGATATGAAAAAAATTGTTATCACCGCGGCGCTGTTTCTGGCCATCGGATTGGGAGCAGGATATCTCATCTTCCGTTACGTGCCCAACAGCAGGCCGAAGATACCTCAAACCGGAATGGAAACAAAAGCCGGCGGCGGGAAGAAAATACTCTACTACAGGGACCCCATGCATCCCTGGTATACTTCCGAGCGGCCCGGGAAGGCGCCGGACTGCGGAATGGACCTCGTGCCGGTATACAAGGACGAAGAAGGAGCTGTCCAGGGAATCAAAATTGACCCGACTGTGGTCCAGAATATCGGGGTGAAGATCGAAGAGGTTACGGTGAGGAACCTTTCCCGCACTGTCCGCGCCCCAGGTAAAATCAGTGCTGATGAGACGCGTTATTCGGTGGTTAACACCAAAGTGTCTGGATGGGTGGAAAAACTCTCTGTCGACTATACCGGCATGCTGGTGGACAAGGGGCAGCCGCTTCTGGATGTGTACAGCCCTGAACTGGTCGCCACCCAGCAGGAATATTTACAGGCCCTGAGCTACCGGAAAAAACTGCAAGGGGGAAGTAGCTCCGATGCGCTCCGGGGCGCAGACCAATTGGTTCAGAGCGCCCGTAACCGCCTCCTGAACTGGGATATCACCGAAAGCGAGATCCAGGCGCTGGATGAACGCGGCGCCCCGGCAAGAACCATGACACTGTATTCCTCGGTGACCGGCATCGTTTTGGAAAAATCGGTGGTGCTGGGCCAGAATATCATGGCCGGGACCGAGCTATTGAGAATTGCCGACCTTTCAGTAGTATGGCTCTGGGCGGATGTTTACCAGAACGAGCTGTCTTTTGTCAAAGTGGGGCAGACCGCGAGGATTTCCGTCTCCAACCTGCCGGGGAAGGTATTCGGCGGCAAAATATCTTTCATATCTCCTACGATGAACGGCGACACGAGGACAGTCCCGGTACGCATCGAGCTGTCGAACACACCCGGTTTGGAGTTGAGGCCGGAGATGTTTGCCACAGTGCAATTCGAGGCGCCCGTCTTACGGAATGTGGTCGCTGTCCCTGAGCAGGCCATCATACGGTCCGGCGAACGCAACATAGCGGTCATGGCGCTTGGCGGGGGGTATTTTGACCCCCGTGAGGTGAAACTGGGAGTCAGCGCCGAAGGCTATATACAGGTGCTTGAGGGCATTCACGCCGGGGAAAAGATCGTGGTTTCCTCTCAATTCCTCATCGATTCCGAAAGCAACCTCAAAGCGGCAGTCGGGCAGATGATGATGCCCGGAATGAACATGCCGATGCCTGCGCCCGCGCCTGGGCAAAAAACCGCGCCGGAGAATAAAGGTCAGGAAATGCCCGGCATGCAGATGGATACCGGCAAGAAAGCGGACGCTCCTTCCGGAAAAGCCCAAGAAAAGGGAAAAACGATATATACCTGCGAGATGCATCCCGAAATCCTGAGCGATAAGCCGGGAAACTGCCCCAAATGCGGAATGAAACTGACGCCGAAAAAATAAGGATTCTCAATGCTCAAAAAAATTATCGAATGGTCTATCCTGAACCGGTTTCTCGTTATCCTGTCGGTCCTGTTTCTCATCGGAATCGGGATTTACTCTCTGGCGAGGATTCCCATAGATGCCATTCCCGACCTGAGCGATGTCCAGGTCATCATCTACACCGAGTATCCCGGCCAGTCGCCCCGCATTGTGGAAGATCAGGTCACGTACGCCCTTACCACCGCCATGGTGTCAGTGCCGGGATCCAAGGTAGTGCGCGGTTATTCCTTCTTCGGATATTCTCTTGTCTACATCATCTTTGAAGACGGCACCGATATCTACTGGGCGCGGAGCCGGGTGCTGGAATACCTGAACTATGCTCAGAAACGTCTCCCGAAAAACGTGGTGCCCGCAATCGGTCCCGATGCCTCCGGAGTGGGCTGGGTGTACGAGTATACGCTCACTTCCGACAAGCGCTCGCTTCAGGAATTACGCTCCATCCAGGACTGGTACCTTAAATATGAGCTTACTGCGGTGGATGGGGTATCCGAGGTGGCGAGCATCGGCGGTTTTGTCAAGGAATACCAGGTCACGGTGGACCCGGTGAAACTCCGGGGGTATAACATCCCTCTAATGATGGTAGAGGACGCCATCTCGAATTCCAACAAAGATGTGGGGGGCGAGGTCATCGAGATGGGCGAGTCGGAATTCATGGTCAGGGGTCTCGGATACATAAAGTCGGTGGAGGATATCAAAAACATTCCGGTCATGGTGGATCGGGCAAAGGGTGTTCCGGTTTATGTGCGGGATATCGCCGATGTAACCATCGGTCCCCTGATGCGGCGCGGGCTTGCAGAATGGAACGGCGAGGGTGAGGTGGTCGGGGGCATTATTGTAATGCGGTACGGCGCAAATGCCCTTGATGTCATAAAAAGGGTGAAGGAGAAACTGGAAGTCCTGAAACAAGGCCTGCCCGAGGATGTCAAGATCCAAACCGCCTATGACCGCTCCGGCCTTATCCTGCGCGCCATCGACACGCTGAAAGAAGCTCTTTTCCAAGAAATCGCCATTGTCGCCCTGATCTCCATTTTGTTTCTCCTCCATGTCCGGAGCTCGCTCATCGCGGTATTCACCCTCCCGACCGCTATCC
>JAUYCD010000236.1 GCA_030692375.1 Candidatus Latescibacter sp.
GGGAGTTCACATGACTCTGCGCAAGAAAATTCCGAATTCAACACAGGCCGAAGTCTTAGTACAAAGCCGCCGTCGCTGCTGTTTATGCTTTGGCCTTAATCGTGACGATGCATTCAAAAATGGGCAAATAGCTCACTTGGATAGGGATATAAACAACAATAGTATTGAAAATTTGGCCTTCCTCTGTCTTGAGCATCATAATGAATATGATTCAAGGACAAGTCAGAGCAAGGGGTTGGTACGAGCTGAGATTGAACGCTATCGGGAAGAGCTCGCCTACCATTTTGGCAGTTGGAGTACGCAGCTAAGGCGAGATGACCTACTCAATTTCCTCGCTTTTCAAATAGATCTCGATGTAATGGCAAAGGCTGCTGTAAAAGTTGGAGAAAGTGTCGTCTGGTATGGAGAAAAACTCGCGTTTCAGGTGCTAACTACTAACTCCGTCGACTACTGCGATGCCGATCTCTATGTTCCTCATCTATTTGCCCTCGATCACTTCGCATCCTGGGGATGGCTCACATACACAGAAGAGGAGAGAGAGGTTGAAGGCGGTACCAGTGTATTTATAGAAACTGTGCGTAAGTCCGTATGTAATGAGGTGGCATCACGGATACTCAAGCATCGGCACGACCGTGGTGAAAACAATGACCAGTTTCTTAATCTTACTGATCGTCAAGAGTGGAAAGACGCGGAACCTAATGAATAAAGTCCAACATCACAATTAAACGGATCATTTACAACCTGCGGCTTCCGCTGCCTGGTGATCATGGGCGTAAGTAGTCATTACACCTTTTTCGATACCTTTTGTACAATCCCCAGAACGAATTTGTATAAAACACTGTATTGTGTATTATCACATGCAGGGATAACCTGATCAGACGAAAAATCCATGTTTGTCTTTCCGTTGTCATCTTCCATTGTAGCGCCAGCCTCAAAGCTATAAAGGGTAGATTGGCTGGCGTTCAGCTTGAGCATTGATATCGATTTCAGCAAACAGCTTTGATAAAATTTTTGTTGACAAATCCGAATCTTTGGAGCCTTTTGCAAAAGTCGAGATTGTTTGACACAGCCCCCTTCCTGTCTTCGGACATCCTTCCCACGGAGTGGGCAGGAATCGACTGTGGAGCAATGACTTCCCTTGCCCCCTTCGGGGGAAAGGGATAGAGGGATAGGGGGCTGTAGTAAACAACTTGACTTCTTTTTTACGTATAAAACGACTTTTGCAAAAGCCTCTCCTGTCAAAATATTTATATTGGTGATTCATGGATGTAATACGGGTTCTCGGACTGAAGATTACTGCAACGCATGGAGTTCTGCCCGAAGAAAAAACCAGGCCTCAGCTTTTTGAGGTGGATGTGGAGCTATATCGCGATCTTTCCAAATCCGCGGTCAGCGACCATCTGGAAGATACGGTGGATTATTCCCGTATTGTCTCACGCGTGGAGGAGGTCATGAAGGGAGAATCCTGTAATCTCCTGGAGCGGCTGGCCGGGAAAATCATTGACGCTCTTCGAAACAGCGTAGGAAAAGGCAGGCTCGTGGTCAGAATCCGTAAACCGAATGCGCCTCTGTCAATAGGTTTCGATACTGTTGAGGTGGAGATGCAATGCGAGACAAAGCAGTGACAGCATATCTTGGACTGGGTTCCAACACGGGCGACCGGTTTCTTCATCTCCGGGAGGCGCTGCGGAAGCTGAAAGATGCGCCGGGTGTACAGATCAGCCGAACTTCCCCTGTTTACGAGACCGAACCGGTCGGCGGCCCTTGTCAGCCGCAATATCTGAATACGGTAGTGGAGATTATTACCGATATAGAGGTAAAAAAACTGCTCAAGGTGTGCCAGGAGATAGAAAAAGAGATGGGACGTATCCGGACCGAGCGCTGGGGACCCCGCATTATCGATATCGATATCCTGATCTACGGCGATCTGGTCAGCAGTACCAAAGAATTGACTATTCCCCATCCTCTCTTTCATGAACGTGAGTTTGTGCTCCGGCCCCTGGCGGATATTGTTCCTGATCTGGTGCATCCTGTCCTGGATTTGAGCATCAGGGAGCTTTTGGATGGGGTTGAGGAATCGGGAGTAAAAAGAATGAGCGCTTTGAAACTCGAGTAACCTGGAGCCTTCTTATGGACCAAAGCCCGCAGAAGTGCCCGTATCGATATATCGCAGTCGAAGGGGTTATCGGTGTAGGGAAAACCAGCCTTTGCCGTCTTTTGGCGGAATATTTCAACGGGATTTCCATTCTCGAGGATTTTGAAACGAATCCCTTCATCAGGGACTTTTATCGTTCGCCGCGGGATTATGCGTTCAAAACCCAGCTTTTTTTCCTCGTCTCACGGTTCAAGCAGCACATGGAATTCCCGCCCCCGAACCTTTTCGGTTCGCCGCTCATTGTGGATTATATCTTTCAGAAGGACCGGATTTTCGCCTCTGTCACCCTTGATGACGACGAACTCGACCTGTATAACACTGTCTGCAACGTCCTGGAGCCGAAAATAATTCCGCCCGAGCTGGTTGTCTATCTGCAGGCCTCGACCGACCATCTCCTCAAGAGGATCACCATGCGGGGGAGGAGCTATGAAAAAAACATTTCCCGCGAATATCTCGAAGCTCTGAACAACGCATACAACGATTTCTTTTTCCATTATTCCGCCGCTCCGGTATTCATAGTCAACACCGACGATATCAATTTTGTTACCCGATCCGGCGATCTCCATGATCTGATAGCGAAAATCATCGAACCTCACCATGGGATCACCTATTATCACCACGGAGGAAAGTGATGCCCGAACGGCCCCTTACCGTTACCGATTTCAAAAGGATGAAAAGCGAAAAGACCCGTATCACCTCCCTGACCGCTTATGATGCGGTTTTCGCCGAGCTTCTGGATGAATCGGGAATTGACCTCATATTGGTGGGGGACTCGCTCGCCAATATCTTCCAGGGCCGTGATACCACGCTGCCGGTGACCCTGGAGCAGATGATCTATCACGGGGAGATTGTGGCCCGCACAGTGAAACGTGCTTTTGTAGTGATCGATATGCCGTTCATGAGCTTCCAGGTATCACCCGAAGATGCCCTGCGGAATGCCGGGAGGATGGTAAAGGAAACCGGATGCCGTGCGGTGAAACTGGAAGGCGGGACGGATATCAGAGACACTGTGCGGCGCATCGTGAATACCGGCATTCCTGTGCTTGGACATGTGGGGATGACCCCTCAGTCGGTGAACGTATTCGGCGGTTACGGCGTTCAGGGAAAAGAGAACCGTACTCGGGTGATCGAAGACGCTTGTGCGGTCCAGGAAGCGGGCGCATTCGCAGTCGTTCTCGAAAAAATACCGAGAGAACTGGCTGCGGAGATTACCGGGAAGCTCGCTATTCCCACCATCGGAATCGGCGCCGGGCCTGAGTGCGACGGCCAGATACTGGTGGGCGCCGATATGCTGGGACTTTTCAGCGGTTTTAAACCCCGGTTTGTAAGGCGGTATGCCGAACTCGGGGATCTTTCCCGTGAAGCTTTCCGAAGGTATGTTGAAGAGGTGCGTTCCGGCGTCTTCCCCTCCGATGAAGAAAGCTATTGAGAAACTCACCCCATAATCCCCTCTCTAAGTCCGCGAATTACCCCTCAAAAATCCTTGAAGATCCCTCCCCTATTTTTTATATTATAAAGTTAATGATGCGGTAAAAAGTAAATTTTACTTCATTTTCTGGTGATTCTTTACCTCACCCCCTGTCCCCCTCTCCTAGTCAGGAGAGGGAGTAACTCATTATGCGCCTTGTTCTTGCCCTCTCCTAATTAGGAGAGGGTGGCCGAAGGCCGGGTGAGGTTTTTTAGAGCGACGGCAGCAACAAGATACTTTTTGCCGGATCATCAAAGTTACATTTCACTACAAATTTTATGCTGCAACAATCCTCCGGGGCATGTTTCTCATTCGGGAACTGACTCTCGTGGATATTTCTTTTATTTCTCCGCTTTTTCGGGAATGGTTAGCACCTTATACTTTGCGGGAAGGGAAAACGATGAAGTATCTCCGGTACAAGGAAAAGCTTGACAGATGCTACTCGGCTGTTATTATGGATGTAATGGACGGGATGAATGTGCGGGTGAGATGCATGGATCCCTCGGTGAAGCCCCTTGTTCCCACGATGACGACCTGGGGCGAAGCAGTGACCGTTTATGTTGAAAAGGTGGCTGAAGTCCCCAAAAAACCTTTCCAACTGGAGATGGAAGTCATCGATGATTTGAAGGAAGGACAGATCATCGTTGCCCAGTGCAATGCCCCCGACCTGTCCGCTTTCTGGGGCGGCCTGCTCAGCAACGCTGCGGTCGGGCGGAAATCTCCGGGAGCGATCATGGACGGTGGCGCCCGCGATTACCGTGAAATTGTCAGCCTGAATTTCCCCGTTTTCTGCAAAAGTCTGTCTCCTTACGATTCCTGCGGCCGGATGGACGGCAAAGAGCGCGATATTCCCATTGTCTGCGGCGGAATACGGGTGCTTCCCGGCGATCTGGTTTACGGCGATGTGGACGGCGTGGTGGTGGTTCCCCAGGAAATGGCGGATGAGGTTATTGCCCGCGCCTGGGAGAAAGTTAAGGGCGAAAACACCGTCCGTGAGGAGCTGCGGGCTGGCGCGAGCGTGGTAAAAACCTTCGAGAAATATGGAATTCTGTGAAAGAAAGTGCCTGAGTGCCTGAGTGCCTAAGTGCCTAAGTCGAAAGGCACAAAGTAAAAAAATACTCCAAAGCCCAAAGTGAAAAAGTAAAAAGTAAAGCAGAATGCGGAAAACAGAAGACAGAGTTAATGCTTTTTACTCAGGCACTCAGGCACTCAGGCACTTCAGTTTTCCTGAAAGGAAAATGTATGAAACGTATCATGATCGGCGGGATGCGGCATGAAACCAACATGTTCAATCCCCTGCCAACCGGCCTGGAGGATTTCCGGGTCAGGGAACTCTTCTACGGCGATGAAATAGTCTCAAAACGCAGGGGCACAAACACCGAGACCGGCGGATTCATCGATGCGCTGGATCGGTTCGGCTTTGAAATCGTTCCCTCTGCGCTGGGAACCGCCATGCCTGCCGGCGTGGTTGCCGAGGAAGTATTCGATGCCATCCTCGGCCCTATGTTCGATATTTTGAAGCGAACTCCGGTCGATGGTATCCTTCTCTCTCTCCACGGTGCCATGGTCGGCGCGAACCACGATGACGGCGAGGGATATATCCTGGAGAGTATCCGTAAAAACATCGGGGATGACATACCCATCGTGATTACTCTTGATTTCCATGCCACACTGACTCCGCTGATGGCTTCCACCGCAAACTCCATGGTTGTATACCGGACGTATCCCCACATGGACATGGCCGACAGGGGCCGTGAAGCGGGAGCGATCTTGAACCGTATTCTGCGCGGCGAAATACATCCTTTGGTGGCTGTCTCCAAACAGCCTCTCCTTATCGGTCCGCCGCTTAATGTGCTCCCCCATGACCTGCCCATGAAACTGGTTATGGACCGCGCCCGCCAGATGGAGCGTGAAATCCCCGGAGTGATTACCGCCTGCCCCGCGCAGGGATTCATGCAGCAGGATGTTCCATATGCCGGAACCGGAGTAGCGGTTACAACCGACAACGATCCGGAACTGGCGCAGAAACTGGCGGACGAGCTCGGGGACATGATGTTCGCTCACCGGCGGGAATACCTTGTGGATCTGCCCGGCCCTGTGGAAACTATACGGCTTGCTATGAAAGCGGAAAAACCTCCGGTCGCTATTGCCGACTCCGGCGACAACATCGGCGGCGGCACTCCGGGAGACGGCACTGCACTGCTGCGAGAGATTCTCCGTCAGGGGGTGGACAGCGCATTTGTACCCCTCTGGGACCCCGAAGCGGCCCGGCATGCGGCGGAAGCGGGGGTGGGAGCAACTGTCACTCTGGAGGTGGGCGGAAAATCCGATCCCCTCTACGGGCCCCCGGTGCGCATCACCGGAAAGGTGCGCACAGTCACTGACGGCGTTTACCTGAACCGGGCATGGGGCGGGTATTCGGCGGGCGTGGTGGACAACATGGGGCTCAGCGTGCGGATTGACATGGGAGGCATCACCATTGTGCTGAACTCCCTGGCCACAAGTCCGAACAATATCATGCACGCCAAGTCTATCGGCGTGTATCCGGAAGATTACCGTATGACTGTCTGCAAAGGCGGCCTGGCTTTCCGTGAGGCATATAAACCGCCGGTAACAAATACCTATATTCAAAGCGATACCCCGGGGTATTCGTCTTCTAATCTGAACCTTTTCACTTTCACCAAAATACGGCGGCCGATGTTTCCGCTGGATGATATCTGAAAAGGACGACATATTTTATTGCGTTTCTTTTCATAATAGATGCCGAAACGGTTGCAAAAAGATGCGCTGCGCCTTCATCGTTCCAGCAAAGCGGCAACAAGTTCGGCATGACACGTGTCATCCTGAACTCGTTTCAGGATCTAAACACTCAAAACAAGCGCTTTATTTATGTTGTCATGTAAAAAAACCAAAGGAGAGTATGCAGAATGTCATTCATAATGAAAAAACCTTTGCTCATGATCCCCGGCCCCATGGATGTACCGGACGAAGTGCTCAGGAGGTGCGGTCATCAGGTTTTTCCGCACTATGATGTCGGAACCGATTTCCCCGCCTTCTATCATCAACTGACCGAAAAGGCCAAAATGGTGTTCGGGATTCGCGAGGGCTACGTGTTTATCCCGAACGGCAGCGGGACGACCGCAGTCAACATGATGATCGCAAGCCTATGCACTCCGGACGATGATGTATTGATCATGAACAATGGCGGTTTCGGCGCCTATGCCGAAAAGAATCTCAAGTGTCTTGGAATCGGATTCACCCATGTCAAAGGCGAACATGGAACAATCATCGATCCTGACCGGGTGCGGGATGAGATGAAACGGAAACGCCATCAATTCATCTACATCACTCACAACGAAAGCTCAACCGCAGTTGTGAACCCGCTTCCTCCCATCGGAGAAATCGCCCGTGAATTCGACGCTCTGGTTCTAGTGGATGCAGTTTCGGGTGTGGGCGGAGTGGTGATCGACATGGACGACGCCGGGGCAGATGTGGTCGCCGGAGCGAGCCAGAAATGCCTGGAGCTTCCTCCCGGACTGGCGCCGGTGGCGGTGGGAAAACGCGCCTGGGAATACATGGACCGGATGACCAGCCGCCGGGTGCCATTTATCCTCGATTTCCAGGTCTGGAAAAAGGCGTATATCGACCAGTATGACTGGCATCCGCAGCCGGTAACCGGCGCAACCACCATGTTATATGCTCTGGACTGGGTGATAGACCAGATCATCGCCGAGGGTCTGGTGAACCGTCAGGAAAGGTTCCGCGCCGCCGGCGAGCGCCTCAAGAAGGGATTGACGGCACTCGGATTCAAGCTCGGCGCCGACCAGCGCTACGCTTCCCCGGTGGTGACCGAGTTCATCGCTCCGGAAGGCATATCGGGAGAAGCTGTCCGCGATTACTATCTCATGAAGCACAACACCATGGTAGGATATGGCGCACGGACGAACAAGGAGGGAATGAAGATATCCTTCCGCATCGCTCATTTCGGGCTTGCGGCCGATCCTGTTCGTATAGATCACATGATAACCATCACCCGGAAATTCATGGAAGAGGAAATAAAGTAAAGAAGGGACAAAGACACAGAGGCGCAAAGGAAAAGCCTTAAAGTAACAATACCATAAAAACAGTGGCGTCGGAGAAAACGTCGCCCTTTTTTAAATATCTGTAGCGAAGAAAAAACCTTCGTCATAGGGTGATTGAAAAACCGGCCACGAAAAACGCTTGTGTTCAAGAAGCAGTATGTTATATTTGTAAAAAGCGAATCAAACGGATTCACCCGTGTTGCACTTGAGAGTTGAAACCGCCATGACTAAAAAAACAAATTTAATAATTATTGAAGATAATCGCCTTCTGCGTGACGGTATCACGGCGATGATCAATAAACAGCCTGATCTCAAAATGATGGCTGCATTTGGAGAGAGCGAGACAACTCTGACGAAAGTTAGTGATTTGAAACCCTGTGTGTTGCTTCTGGATTTCAGTTTACCAAATCAAGACAGTTTTGAATTAATGAAATCGTTGAAGAAGAACTGTCCAGAGACAAAAGTGATTATAATGGATATTGTTCCATTGCAGTCCGATATCGTTACTTTTATAAAAGCGGGAGCAGCGGGGTTTCTCCTTAAAGATGCCTCGACGAACGATTTTCTTAATACGATTCGATTGGTTGCTGATGGTGAAAAAGTTTTGCCGCCC
>JAUYCD010000237.1 GCA_030692375.1 Candidatus Latescibacter sp.
ACAATCTTTTCGGCAATATACTCATTGAATTTGAACACGCTCTTCCCAAAAACCGGAGCGAGGCGGAGGAGCAGCTCAAACGGTATACCGCCATCCTGTGGTCGAAAGAACCGCCGTTTAAGCGCACACCCTATATCTGTATCACCGCCGATGGCGTCAGATTCGTTGCCTACACGCCGCTGCCGGCCAATCCGGAAGCACAGGGTATATCGTCGGATGATATCACTCTGGTGGTATTGGAAGAATGCGACTGGAAGAAGCTGAATGCGGAGGAAATTTTTTACTGGCTGGATCGGTATTTCTTACGTAAAGAGATACTGCATCCAACCGGCGAATCAATAGTAAAAGATTTTGGACTGAAAAGCCACGCCTTCCAGGCAGCTTCCCATGACTTACTAAGCCTCTGGAATACGGTTAAATCCGAAAGCTCGTTTGCGGTGGTCTATGAAAGCTGGGGAAGCTATCTCCGCATCGTCTACGGCAGCGATATCGGAGAGGATGCTCTTTTTATACGTCATACCTACCTGGCGACAGTCGCCAAACTCATGGCCTGGATGCGGATAACAGACAGTAAAACCGCACCCGAAAAAGAAGGCATCATGAACCTGCTTTCCGGCCGGTTGTTCAAATCACAGGGAATCGAGAATTTCATCGAGGAGGATTTTTTTTCCTGGCCGTCAAGACCGCAGGCTGAAAAAATCACTGTCGGCATCGTGCGCAAACTTTTCAGTCTTCTCCAGAACTATAACTTGCGGGAGCTATCCGAGGATGTGCTGAAATCGCTTTACCAGGAGCTTGTCGATCCAGAGACCCGTCATGACCTGGGGGAGTTCTATACCCCGGACTGGCTGGCGCACCGCATGGTGAGGAAGATACTTGATGAAAACCCCTCCGCATCGGTGTTCGATCCCTCCTGCGGTTCCGGGACGTTCCTGTACCTGACCATTAAGGAAAAGCGTGATCGCCTCGGGGATGTATCGTCTACGCTTGATCATATTCTATCATCTGTGTATGGGGCGGATATTCATCCTTTAGCGGTGATTGTAGCGAAAACCAATTATATCCTAGCATTGGGAGACCTGATAAAAAAGCGGAGAGGAAGGATTTTCATACCAGTATATCTTGCTGATACCATCCGTCTGCCGGAACGATGGGCGCAGGATGGGAAGGCCGATTATTTTATTTCGGTAAATGGAAGGGGATTTTATGTACCGGATACTCTTCTCCATGACCCCCAGCTTTTTGACTCTGCAGTGGAATTGGCAAAAGATTTTGCCGTATCAATGAAAGGGAAAAAGATAGACGCCGCCCAATTCACCACGTTTCTCAGGTCACAAAATTACCTTCTTGCCGAAAATGAACAGATTATAAAATCTGTTTTTGGCATTGCGGATGCGTTAAAATACTTCATCGAGGAAAACCGCGACACCATCTGGGCTTTTATCCTGAAAAACATCTACAAACCACTTTTTTTCAAACAGAAATTCGATTGGATATTGGGAAATCCTCCTTGGATTTCCTACCGGTATGTTGATCCTGAATACCAGTCTTTTCTTAAAAATCACATCGTTAAAGAGTATCAACTGCTTAAGAGCAAGGCAGAGTTGATTACACACTTGGAAATAGCTGTGCTCTTTCTTTTGCGGGCAGCGGATTTGTACCTGAAAAGCGGCGGCAGGATTGCATTTGTGCTTCCTAAAAGCATTTTTTACGCTGACCAGCATGACAGTATTAGGCGGGGGACATACAAGCTGAAAGAATCTCAGGGCGAGAATCTTTTGTGGAGTGAAGTATGGGATTGCGAGAAGGTGCTGCCCCTTTTCAATGTGCCTTCCTGTGTGTTGTTTGCCGAAAAGAAAAAGACTGGGGGAGAGATAAAATTAATTCCCGGCGAGATACTCACCGGCAGGCTGGAAAGAAAAAACTCCTCGCTTGAAGATGCAGAGAAACAGTTGACCGGTATGCAGACGGAATTTCATCTTCATGTGCGAGGGAAACGTTCATATTGGGCCGAGGATAAAGGGTTACAGAATGACACGAAGAGTTATTATCAAGATAAATTCAGCCAGGGGGCTACTCTTGTTCCTCGGTCATTCTGGTTTGTGAAGGTTCATGAATCACCGTTAGGGGTCAACCCGATCCTTCCTCTGGTGGAAACCGCAGACAGAGCTATAAAGGAAGCGAAAAAAGACTATAAAAATGTATATTTTAAGGATATGATAGAATGTCAATTCTTATTCTATACATTGCTATCTACCGATCTCATCCCCTTCGGCTGCCTCGGAAAACGGCTGGTCGTGCTTCCGGTGGTTGCTGAATCTGATCAATTTACTTTGCTGGATGAAGGTACTGCCAGGAACAGAGGGTATTTGAGTCTTGCGCGATGGCTGGAAAATGCGGAAAAGGAATGGAAGCAAATAAGAGGACTAAAAGCAGATAACATGAACATATACGAAAGGTTGGACAGATATCGCGGGATTACAAAACAAAGTCCGAATATTCCTATGCGGATACTTTACAACACATCAGGCACATATTTAACTGCGGCGATAGTAGAAAATAAATCTATAGAATTTGAAATAGATGGTCAAGTTATTCTAATAAATAACTTCATAACCGACTGTAAGACTTATTATCATGAGACAGAAAATATTTTTGTGGCGGACTTTCTTGCCGCTTTTCTCAATTCTCCTGAAATTGATAAGCTCATTAAACCGATGCAAAGCAGAGGTTTATGGGGTCCAAGAGATATTCATAAAAAAGTCTTCGATCTTCCCATACCGCAATTTGCCCCGGAAGATTCGGCGCATCGGAAACTGGTGGAATTGGGGGAGAAGTGCCGTAAAAAGGTGCAGGTATGGCAGAAGGAACAGCAAAATATTACGGGAACCAACATCGGCGCCGCGCGGTCAAAGGTACGATTGTTTCTTAAAGAAGAATTGAATGAAATTAATCAACTGGTAAAACAGATACTTGCCAATTAATACCAAAACTTTTCAATAAAAGGAGAGATTTCATGCCGAAACGATGGACTCACGATGAGGAGGATTTTCTTCTGGATCATTTTGAGAGCATGTCACGTGAGGAACTGGCTGACAGGTTTGAAGTGACGGTTAAATCGGTATCGGACAAAGTTCGACGTTTGCAGAGGTCAAAAGGCGGCAAAGGCGAAGAACCCGGCGCCAAAGAAGACCCTCTCAAAAAGTATGGTTCGGTTGGCCGTACTTTTGTAGTCGAAAATATCAAGCATATCGACTATCATGACATTGCGGATTTGATAGGCGTCCCGGCAGAAGAACTCCGTGAAGCGGTGGAAAATTCCGGAATAAAACTTCCGATTGAAAAAGCACGGCCCTGGAACGAAATTCCGGTGGGGTCATACAAGACGCTGAAAGACTGCGCCCGCTGTCAGGTACAGAGCAGGCACAGCACTTTCGTGGTTGGTTTCAGGGATTGCCATATATGCTGTGAAGAAAATATAAAACACTGGATAGAGATGAATGAGATAATACGGCTTACATTTACCACCAACGAATAGGGTGGGGGAGGGGGACGCCTTCTTGAGCGCCTGAAAGGCCGCGCTGTTTGTCCGGGTATTGCAGCAAATTCCCCTCTCATCACGGTCCATATAACTCAAGCTGATGAAGTTTCGGCCCGGCAATTTTCCCGGCATAATGGAATGACTCTGTAAGGAGCAGGAAGGAAACGATTACTGCCAGTGCGATTAATACGGCTGAAATCCAGTGCCGGGGGCGAAATCGTTTCAAAGCCGGGGCAAAGGCGATCAGCCCGAATGCGGCCGAAATGACGATGATAGCGTCCAGACTGGCACGCTGCCAATAACCTCCTTGACCCGGGCAATGATGAATGTCAGGAGAAAACTGACCAGCACCCTGCGGGCGAGATGAGTGACAACCTGCGATGATTGCATAAGAAAAATCCCCTTTTCTTATGAGATAATTCACCGGTTATAGGGCAATACAGTTCATTTAACCACGAAAATCACGAAAAACACGAAATTTGCTTTTTGATAAAATCATTTTTTGTGCCTTTCGTGTGGTTCGTGGTTTAAAAATCTTGTACTTTTTCGTTAAAGTGAACCGTATTGGGTTATAGGGAGTATATACAAATCATTAGGGAATAAGATGTCAAGATGTTTCTGGTGAGGGTAATAAAAAGCCTGTGCTCTTTCGAGCAACAGGCCTTTTCATCATTGCAAAACGTAAGGAGAAATCGGAAATTACTTGATGAGGAGCATCTTCCGGGTTGCACTGATTCCGTTTCCGGTAACACGATAGAAGTAAATGCCCGATCCGAAACGGCTTCCGTTAAATACCACCCGGTGCACACCGGCGGGCAGGGCGCCGTCAACCAGACGAACCACTTCCTGCCCAACCATGTTATAAACACTCAGTTGTACATGCCCCGCGGCAGGGAGCTGGAACTGGATAGTAGTTGAGGGGTTGAACGGATTCGGAACATTCTGCTCCAGTTTGAAAACCAGCGGGACTTCGGCCTCTCCAACCGCAGTCGGCACAGCGCTCTCAAAAAGACCAAAGCTGCTGAAGCTCGAAGTGGTGGCCACCACGAAGTTGTTAACCGTATCCACCCGGCTTTCCAGAATTTCCCACTTGGGGTTGTCAGCCTTGTCATCCCAGTGCGCGATGACCAGTTTTTCCACCGCTGCAGGGCTTGACAAATCCTCGGGTTTGAAATATATCCGGATGGTCGCATTTTCCATGTTGTCACGGATATCGGCGTCAGCGTCCACCTCCACCATCTTGACGAAGCGTTTGTTATCGAGCGGTTTATGGAGATTATCCATGATCTCTGTGACCAGTATCTGTCCGGAAACATCGGTATTCCTGGTTACGATGTTGACACTGGCCTGCTGGGTTGATTTCATGTCGATCACCATTTCATTCGAATGGCCGTTCGCATCGATCCTTTGACTGACAACTGGAGACGCAACCACCAGAACGGTAATATAATCGCTTACATCACCCGGTTTCAGGCCCGTTACGGAACATGTCGCGTAGCGGAGGGAAGCGCGGATAGAATATTTCCCGCCGGTCTCCTTTACCTGCCCTTTAAGAACGACCTGCCGGACGAATGACCTGGACTCTCCGGCCTGCAATGTTATAGGAAGCGGCGCCGGGACGACATCAAGAGCTTTTTTAGTTCCTCCTACGGACCCTCCTTCGGACTGGACGACAGGAAGAATTTTGATTGGTTGTTCGTTCTGAAGTTCCAGGTACCAGTCAACGTAATTATCGTTCGCGAATGTGAATGTAACTGCATCCTTGAGAGTATTCGTAACCCTGAATGTTGCCCTTACCTGTGAGTCAGGCTTGTACACTGTCTGGTCGGTCCCGATGTAAATGGAGAGCCCTAGGAGATTGTGAATTTTGTAGTTGAAATCCTTTTCGGTAATAATCTGCACCGGTTTCAGGACGGGCTTCAACTGGGTTTCTTTCGTCAAGGTTCTGATGGTTTCGTTGTACGTGTAATACTTATCCTTTACGACAGTAACCGTATAAAACACTCCCACAGGCACACCAGTGATCGTGAACAAGCCCTTTTCATCGCTGGTGGCGGAAAACTCTGTCTTGTCCGTCGTAGGGAGGGAGGATAGCTGTGCATCGTAACTCTTGGGCATAACAGCCGTAAGTTTGATCACCGCACCCTGCAGCGGGACAAAAGCGACGGGGGATGCCGATTGTTCGGGAGTATAACCGTATACAATTCCCGATACGATTCCGAGAGAGTACTGACTGGTAACCGTGAATTTGGCGGAAGCCATACCGTCATAGCCCCGGAGACCGGCGTACAAAGTGTATGATCCCGGTGATAGAGTGCGGATGTCAGCGGTATGTTTCATGTCGAAGGTGACCGACTGGCCCGCACCGATTTTCAATTCCTTCACCGGAGCCATGATTTCTATGTTGTCCTGGGAAAATACCATATCATTTATGGCATATTTCACCGTCATCACGTTGATGGCCAGGGTTACCTCTGCGGTTGTTTTATTGGTAGCTGTCAGGGTGAACAGAATCGGCTCGCCCATGGAGTAGCTCTCCTTGTCGGTCTTTACCGCGAGAATCACTCCGGCGGGGAGGGCAGTAAGGTTATAGTTGACTATAAAACCGCGGCTGGCTGTAACCTTTGTCCCAACCATGTAAGCGGTAACGATATGTTTTCCCGGCGGGACAGCAAAATCTTTAGCGGTATGGGTGAATGGCCATTGTTTGAATTCACCTGCGGGAATAGTGACATCAGTTAAAACGGTAGTGGAAGCATGGTTTTTGGAATAAACATAAGAGCCGTCGATGAAGTAATCCATCTGAAGTCCACTGGTGAATTTCTGGGTGACAGGCTTGTCGCTCCCGTTTTTCACCGAGACGGTAATTTTGATGTCTTCTCCGGCTTTATATGTTTCTTTGTCAAGCGAAACCTCCATGCGCAACGGCGACGGTGGCTCCGGCACATAAATCTTGACCAGTTGATTTGTGCGAGCCCCGGCGATGGTGTCCCGAGTACGCTGGATACAGCCCACTCCGGGAGCAAACCATTCGTCCACATAGGCAGCGTCCGCGAACCCAGGACGGGTGATGTTGAAATGGACACATCCATTGAATTCACCGTAAGGGACTTTCATCACCACGTCTTTTTCGACAAGCGTCATTACGGCGCCATCGTTGATATCCTTCATTTCAGCCGGCATAGGGGGCCTGGTATCTGTACCGGCAGCAACAGGTTTTACTGCGACAGCTTCCCAGGTCATTTTCCATGTTGCTTTGGCAGTAGCGCCGAAATCATACCACAGGCGGCGGTAGCCTTCTTTCCATTCGTAAATTTTATTGCCGTCACGGTAAAAGACACGTCTTGAGAAATTATAGTTCTCAAAAACATAAGCTTGGAGAACCGTGGAGGTGTTCTCAACCTTCACAAGAGAAACGATCCTATCGGCGCTTGCGTCGTCGTATGACCAGATCCGGCCCATATCGAGCGGGAACAAGACAGGCTCGTCTGCGGCAAAAGCCTGCGCCCCGCAGAGGAGCATGAAGAAGGGGATGATTACCAAGAGCTTACGCATGTTCATTACCTCCATTAAAAAATGTTTTTCTCAGCCATTTACAATCGAAGTTGTTCCATTCTTGCACGACCTCAGTAATATAATAAATGGAAATCAATAAACAACACAGTGATAAAAATCACAAGAATCTATAGTAATTTAACGAAACGGAAGAGTATTTAGTTTAAAATATTTTACGGCTTTTTATTATGTTCATGAATTGAAAAGTGATTGTTACTTCACTTAGACCCTGAAACAAGTTCAGGGTGACACGTTCATTCCGAAATCATTCCTTCCATATATTTGCGGTTCTCGCCTGCACATCGGGCAGGAGAGGGGTTTATCGGGAACCGGCTCGTACCAGAAAGCCGCGCAGTTCCAGTCATCCTGGGGCTCGCCTCTTTTCCGCCCTGGCCACGGGCGCCGGTGGGATTTTCGAAAGAGATCGAGCGGCTTTCCAGGCCGTTACTCAGAGTGTAGGGGGTATGAATCACATCCTCACTTTGAGAGGCTTTCTGCGCGGGGGAGAGGGCGGGTATGCCCATGAGAAGCAGGAACAGGCAGAACATGAAGGGAATTGTCGGGAAAAACTCTTTTTTCATGGTTGTCTCCCTGATTTGTAACAAAAGATTATCGTTCGTAAAGACACAATGATAATCTGAACCGCGGATGGTCAGGATGAAAGGATGAATGGGGTAAAAGCCGTTTCTTCGAGAACACCGGGGATCATCTTTTCGGTAAAGATACTGCGGTGGGGCAGGGGAGTCAAGGGGGAATGGGGGACTAAATGAGATAGTACAAAAGACGAATTGTGCTTGACAAACAATCATATCGGTAATAAATTAGTTTAAATAAGTGCAGTGGGAAAAGGAGTTAAATCATGACAAAATCGTTCTCCAATTCTCGGAAGAAGGGTACAGCGTCCATGTACCGGGCCTACCGGACTGATCCCTGACGAGTTCAAAGAATTATTGTGAAATTTTACTATGAAAACAGAATACAAAGATATGGAAGTATGGGCCCCGTTGCATGCCTGGCGCGCCCTCGGGCAGTTACAGGCGGTCGAGGCCATCAATCCCCTCATCAATCTGTTTCATGAGTTGGAAGATGATGACTGGTCAAATGATGATATGCCGAAAGTTTTTGCAATGATAGGTGCGCCGGCGCTCCCGGCTCTTGCCGTGTATTTGCGGTACGATGCCAGAAATGTCTTTCCTCGAAAATGCGCGGCGGATTGCATTAGAAGTATTGGTCTGAAACATCCTGAAGTGAAAGAGAAATCTGCACGGATACTTGTGGATCAATTAAAGTTGTATCGGAAGAACGATCCGTCTTTGAATGGATTTTTAATCTATTACCTGGTAGACCTTGGCGCGAAAGATGCAATTGCATTAATAAAAGAAGTGTACAAATCAGGAAATGTTGACGAGATGGTTATCAGCTTTCAGGAAGTCGTGGATGACCTTCAGCAATGATCCTGCCGATGATTCATGAATCTTCAATTACCGTTATCATCGTTTACACCCGGCACATTCGCTTGACAGGCCATTTTCCCATCATCTTTTTATCATTCGCATCATTCGCATCAGTGGTTCAGACTGTTTTTCCATCACTCCATCATTTGCATCAGTGGTTCAGACAATTCTTATACTTTCAAAAATATCCTCCTCTTATACAAAAACCACAGAAACAGCCATTTGACTCCCAGCACGCAAAACGCCGTGAACATGGGTTTGAACGCATCCAGGTAGTTGACGAAGCCATGGATGAAGATTCGGGCGATGATCCCGAAATCGAACAATCCCTGCGCCACATAGATGGTGATGGGGTTCAGGCCGACTACCACGAGCGGGAACGCCCATTTCACATAGCCTTTCATGTCGATGAGCCAGTAGAAGAGGGCGAGGAGAAGAATACTCCACCCGGCGGCAAAGAGCACATAGGAACTGGTCCAGAGGAGCTTGTTGATGGGGAAGAGGATGTTCCAGAACAGGGCGGCTACGAGGCTCGCGACTCCTGCGCCAAGGAGGCGAAGTACTTTGGTCTTCTGGGAGTTGGACGAGCGGAGCCAGTGTCCCGCGAGCACTCCGATGAGCGCGGTCGAGACTGCCGGGATGGTGCTCAGGAGGCCTTCGTTATCTCCGAAGGTATAGCAGCAGAACCGCCCGGGAAGGAACAGACGATCGAACCAGGCTGCCAGATTGCCTTCCGGGGTGAGCACCCCGGCGCTGTATCCGGGTACGGGAATAAAAATCATCGCCGCCCAATAGAGAAGTAGGAGGGCGCAGGCCCAGACAGCCTGGGTTTTCACCCCTCCGTTCATCACAATGAGCGCCGCCGCCAGATAGCAGAGGGAGATGCGCTGCAGAACCCCGGCCCAGCGCATTTCGGGGAAATTGAAATTGAGCAGCCCGTTATAGATAAGCCCCAGGAAGAACAAAAGTAAGAAGCGCTTGAGGATGTGGCCGTAAAGTGTGCGGCGCGATTCCCCGCGGGCCAGGCGTTTGGTCAGCGAAAACGGGATGGTCAGCCCGACGATGAACAGGAAAAGTGGAAAAATCAGGTCCTCGAAGGTAAACCCGTTCCAGGTGGAATGCTCGAGCTGACGGTTGAGCGCCTGGGAGAGCGGGGTGTCCATCCAGGTGAAAATACGGGTGAAGAGGCTTCCCAGCCCGATGATCCAGAACATGTCGAATCCCCGGAGGGCGTCGATAGAGAGGACCCGGCCTTCCGGGATACGGTTCGAGAAAGAGGAAATCATGATGGTGTCCGATTAATACATGTGTGAATGTCCTTGATTCGCTTGATTTTGGGATTATCTTGATTTTTTTTAAAAATAGATGCCGAAACAAGTTCGGCATGACACGTGTCATCCTGAACTCGTTTCAGGATCTAAATACTCAAAACATCCAGAATTATTTCTGTCTTCATGGATTAAATCAAGTTAATCCTGTAATCAAGCAAATCATGGTTCAGACAATTTTCAGTCTGCAATCGCCTGATACACGAGCACACGGAACAGTGTCTTGATCTTCGTGCTCTCGTCGCTCTGAATCATGAAGACGCCGATAAGGTCCTCTTTCGGGTCTATCCAAAAACGGGTATGAAAATAGCCGTCCCAGCCGACGATACCGATTGATTCGAGTTCATCATACACGCCCCGCAGCAAAGCGGCTGCGGTAAAAATGACTTTTCTGGAAATCATTTTTCTCCTTTTCATAATTCTTGTTTTATTCAGGTTGAAAAATATCTTTTTGAATTGTGTGAAAGATAATGTTTGGAAAGGATAAAACCAGTAGATTATTTACAATTTCAGTGGATAACCAGAACCCCCAAAACTCTCATGTGGAAAGGGAAAAGAATGTTGCGAAAATGCTTAGGCAATCTTTTAGTGCTCCTTTTTGTTTTTTCATCCGAGTCACTGGCAACTACGGGGCTGGTTGCCATGAAATGGAGCAAAACTGCAAAAGAGGTGTATGATACCGGTTTCACCAACAAAGTGATGAAAGACCGTGACGGGAATGTGACGTTGTTCAACATGGATCTCATTCAAAATGATGCGCCGGGGTCCGGTTCGAGCGAGAAAGGCATCTTCTGGGACCCTGTCTTCGGAAAGAACCGCGCCCGTAAAATTCTGAACCTCGATGATCCCCGCACCAATAAGGCTTTTGTGATCGTTTTCAGCCATCATGATGCGGAAAGCACGTCCGGATCTGCTGGCGGAGTAGGGAAATTCCCGTTAAAATTTACGGTAAACGGCGGACCGATTACTGTCTTCGACACGGGGAGGCCCATCGCCCAGTATCGCTGGGTGGAGTTTCCGGTAAACTCGCTGAAGAAGGGGAAAAATATATTTGAATTTTTCTGCCCGGAAGCCAAATCGGAAACCGAATGCGCGGAGCTTTTTCTGGCAAGAGCCGATGAATTCGAGCACGGCGGCGGCGACCCGGCCGATGTTGGGAAAACTTCGTTTAAATCCACAGACGGCGGTGAAACCTGGAAGGAAAGCCCATTCGGCCCCCTCGGACAGACACGCGCCGAGTATTCGATCCGCCTGAGCCTCGACCGCTTTGTGAAAACCGGGTGGCTGGCGACACCTGTCATCGATCTCTGGAGGATTGAGTCGGACGGGTTCATCGTTCCCAACCGGACGCTGACCAGGATGCAGCAAAAAAAACACACGGTCGAGATAACTCTTCAGTCGGAAGTTCCTGAAGGCACCTCTGTGGAATATTACCTGCGCAAAGGGGTGGATCCGAGCCCGTATTCTGAAAAATGGGGACCCTATGAATTGGCGGCTCAGGGTCCGAACCCAAAAATTGAAATCTTAGGTGAAAACATCCAGAACCGTTATATACAGATAAAAGCGGTCATGTCTACCACAAATCCGTTAAAAAGCCCGATAATAAAGAGCATCAATATCGAGGCGAAGCTTACCGAGTTTCTTGGAGTTCCGGAAAACCTCAAGGTTGTCTCTGTGGATAACCTTCCGATACAGTATTCTTCGATCAACTGGGAGTGGGAGCCCTCGAACCGGCCGGAGTTGAAAGAAGTGCGAGAACGAGAATGCCTTGACGAAGTTGTGGCGGGCTGCAAAACAGAGTTCCAGGCCCAGGTCAAGATTCTGCACTACGCCACCATGCGGTTCAATTATCTTCATCCACGGATAGATTACCCGGAATGGACCGCAAAAAGCGTTCTCGAACGGGTGGACCGTGAGGGAACCGGCGGCATGTGTATCCAGTATAACAATCTCCTTATGGGCCTCCTGCTCAGCTTCGGATGGCAGACGAGGCTCATCACCATTCCGGGCCACGAGGTGTGCGAAGTATGGAGCGATGACTTCCGCAAGTGGGTGTATATGGATGCGAGCCATGTCAATCAGTACATCTACCTCAACGACACCCTGATTCCGCAGAACATTCTCGAAAACCATTTCACCTATCTTGAGACTTTCCCTCCGAAAGGGCCGATCAACTGGATGAACTACAACAACCTCCAAAAATTCGATCCCGAAAAACTCCCAACCATGAGGGGGTCTCTCACCCACCACGAGCCGGTGCAGGGCGCCAATTCCAATGCGAACCAGCCGCTGTTTCTCCGTACCCTCCCGCGCAACAACTATTATGAAAAGCCCACTCCCATGCCGCTCACTCACGGGATGACCTGGTGGCCCTGGGACGGCTATATTAACTGGTACGACGAGAAGACCCCGCCGATGCGGCACTATTCCTGGCACACCGACCGTCCCCGGGATATGTACCCTGACCTGAACACGGTCCACGTTCATGCCACCACGGCATTCGGCAACGAAATGGTATACCTGCACTTTGAAACCTATACACCCAATATCAGCCACTTCGAGGTTGATTGCGATGAATCCGGCTGGAAAAAGTCCGGCGAGAAATACACCTGGTTTCTCGTGTCTGGAGAAAACACTCTTCGTGTGCGACCGGTGAACAAGCTTGGGGTAAAAGGGAAACCTTCGGCGATTACCCTGCGCTATGTTGATCTTCGCCAGCGGGAATTTGAAAAGATAAGTTACTAAAAATGGTTCTTCTCCAAAAGAGTTGGTAAAGGAAATTACTTATAGGGGTTGCATTGAGGAAATGATCTTAATCCAACCCTGAATTGAAATATGTTGTTAGTTGCTGTCAAGCCCAAGCAAGTCAGCCTTCGACTGAGGCTTGACAGATTGAGGTCTGCTTAGATTATGTACGTAACAAAACTTTTTTTATCCCCAACGATGCAAAGTCCCCCTTTGGGGGATTTAGGGGGCTGCCACTCAAAGAGTTATCTCATTTTGCACTGCAAAATTTACCAACTAATTCGGAGAAGAGCCTATGAAAATAACATTCATTTTCTTTTTTATGGTGATCATTATGAATCAATTTGTTTCAGCACAGGATATGACAAAACGCGCCAGGGCGCGGGAGATCGGAATTGAAGTCGGCCTGATGAAGCCCGGCGCGGTCAATGCCATAACCGATGTTCCCGGAGTGCGCGTGGGGCACACAACCATCATTCGCGGCGACAATGTGCGTACCGGTGTGACCGCCGTTGTACCTCATCCCGGCAACATCTTTCAGGAGAAAGTGCCCGCAGGGATCCATTGCTACAACGCCTTCGGGAAGCTGGCGGGATATACCCAGGTGGAAGAGCTGGGGAATATCGAAACACCCATCGTTCTGACCAACACCCTGAGCGTGGGAACCGCTATGACCGCGCTGGTGAAATATACCCTCGATCAGCCGGGAAACGAAAGTGTCCGGTCGGTAAATGCTGTGGTGGGGGAAACCAATGATGGCGCCCTGAATGATATTCGGGGATTCCATGTCACCGAAGGCGATGTGCTGGAGGCCCTCAAATCCGCCGCATCCGGCCCAGTTCCGGAAGGAACTGTCGGCGCGGGAACCGGAACTACGGCCTTTTCCTGGAAAGGGGGAATCGGCACTTCCTCGCGGCTTGTGCCCAGGAAAGAGGGAACCAGCTATACGGTCGGCGTTCTCCTGCAATCCAATTTCGGGGGATTGCTTTCCATCAACGGCATTCCGTTCACCCGTGAAATAAACCAGCCCGGCGTCAAATCCAAGACCGATGGCTCGTGCATGATTGTAGTGGCCACCGACGCCCCGCTTTCCGACCGTAATCTGAAACGCCTCGCCAAACGCGCTTTCAACGGCATGGCGCGCACCACAAATTTCATGGCCAATTCATCCGGTGATTATACCATCGCCTTTTCCACCGCCTACCGAATTCCCCACAACACCAACGGGAAGGCGGTGGAAGCGCCCCCGTTCATCGCAAACGACGACATGAATCAGTTTTTCAACGCGGTGGAGGAAGCGGTTCAGGAGGCAGTGTACAATTCGCTCTTCATGGCCATCACGGTCACCGGATTTCAGGGCAGAAAAGCGGAGGCCATAAACCTTGAGGATGTAAAAAGGGTAATGCAAAAATACAACATGCTGGAGTTGCAGAAGAGGTTGAAGTGAAAGTAAGGATAATAAAATTCATCCCTGCAACTCAAAGGTTTTTTTGTTGTTTCGGAGAATGAAACACCTTATCATATCATCTAATATTAAACATGTTTTCGAACGATAAAACGCAATAGGGAAATAATGGATATTCAACGAATTCTGAAAACTAAGCGCAATAAAATTCTCCGGATAGCCGCCCTCCACGGCGCTCACAATGTTCGTGTATTCGGTTCCGCTATACGGGGTGAAGCCGGGCCGGAGAGCGATATTGATTTCATTATTGAATTCGAACCTGGACGAAGCCTTTTTGATATTGTAGCTCTTCAAGAAGATCTTGAAAATCTTCTTGGCCGAAAGGTAGATATTGTTGAGCCGGAAGGAATTCATTGGTACATTCGGGATAAGGTGATGGGGGAGGCAGTGGAAGTATGAAGGATGATAAACTTTATCTTATTCATATACAAGAATGTATCGACCGCATTGAGGCTTACACGATTGACGGCAAAGATTTCTTTGCATCTGACACCAAAACCCAGGATGCGGTTCTGCGAAACCTGCATATTCTCTCGGAATCAACCCAGCGCATTTCTGCAGAACTCAAATCCAATCATCCGGAAATTGACTGGAAAGGCCTTGCAGGATTTAGAAATATGCTTGTACATGATTATTTGGGAATAAATATTGTCCGTGTTTGGGAAGTTATTGAAAGATTCCTGCCAGTACTAAAACGAGTTATAAATGATATTCTGAAAGAGATGAGATAATTTCCCCTTTTTTTAGCCGCAGTTCCATCCTCCGCCTAGATCACCTCCTCCGCCATCGGCACTCCCATCCATCTCGACAATATGGAATTAAATTTGGATACCGGCTAGTGTCGCGACGATAAAGAAATTACTGCACAACTGTCCCAACGGTGAAATGAGAAGAATGAAAACGCCTATATTTATAAGAATAAATAGACATTATAATTATTATTGTCACTCATATTGTCAATTCACATCGTAAGAGAACCCACCAGGCCTGAAACAACAACGGACATCTTCGCTAAAGCAAATCATTTTTTCTTTTTTTCCTGCTTTGCCAGTTTTTTCTCTTTTACTGTTTTCTGGGGCGCTGTCTTTTTGTTTTTTTTGGCATCTTGTGATTTGGACATATCGTTCACCTCCTTCATAACAACGAAGATTTGCTTTAAGGACATTAGATAACTATATTTTTTCGGAAATGCAATAACCATTTTACGCAAACGGCCGAAGCACTTCGCGATTGGCAGGAGTTCGTCAGATGGAACTCATTGTGGTCGAACGGAATGGCAAGCATTTTATTGAAGGTCCATCGGGCAAACCATTCATACAAAACGCGGAAGACACAGTGAACGTTACCGGCGCGTGTTTTGAATGCCAGGCTTACCATGTGCTGCTTTATGCCGCGAACTTGACCGAGCGCTTCTTTGACCTGAGTTCGCGCGAAGCAGGCCTTGATGCAGAAGCCGCAGAAATGCGGCTTTTGACTTTTTAGGTGCGTACCCTCACTATTTGTTTGGACATTCCCCGTTATTATTGTAATTTTGCATTCTTTGCATCATAGTCTATCCGTAAATCTTATCAATCATCAATTCAGCCCAGAAGAGAGAAATCAACCCGTGAATTCATTTACCAGACCTGTTTTATACGCAATTTTTCTGATGTCTTCTCTTACCGCAGATGCTTCCGCCCAGATCACCTCCGCTGCCGTAGACACTCCCGTCCATCTCGACGGCTCCCTTTCGGAAAAAGCATGGGAACGCGCCCAGGTCATTGCCGACTTCACCCAGCGTGAGCTTACAGAGGGCGCTGCGCCTACGGAGCGGACCGAAGTGCGTATCATCCATGATTCCGGCACATTCTATGTCGGGGTCAAATGTTTTGACAGCGAGCCGGACAGGATCATCCACAAGGAATTAAAATGGGACACCAACTCTTCGAGCGATGATAAGTTCGCGGTGGTAATCGATACCTACCATGACAAACGACAGGCTTTCGCATTCGCGGTGAATGCAAACGGAGCGCGCGATGACGGCACTTTACTCTCCGACCAGTCTGTGAACTACCAGTGGGACGGTATCTGGGAGGTGGCTTCGAGAATTACCGATTTCGGATGGTCGTTCGAAATGGCGATTCCGTTCAAGACCCTGCGGTTCCCTACCACCGAAATGCAGGATTGGGGAATAAACTTCGTACGGGTTATCGCACGGAAACACGAGGAGTTGGAATGGCGTGGCTGGCGGCGCGAGGAAGGGGTAACACATCTGGCGAGCGCGGGAACCATTGTAATTCCGGGTAGGGTAACGCGGGGAAGGCAGCTCGATGCAATACCCTATGTGCTCGCAGGCGAACAAAAACAGCGTCTGACAAAGGTTGATGACATATTCAAATATGGTCTCGATGTCAAGTACGGCGTCTCTTCCAACACCACCCTGGTCCTGACCACGAAGACAGATTTCGCCCAGATCGAAAGCGATAAGGATGTCATCAACCTGACCCGGTTCCCCATCCAGTACCCGGAGAAGCGGGATTTTTTCCTCGAGGGGCTGGAAACATTCGATTTCACCCAGGGAGGGACGAAGCTTTTCTACTCCCGGAAAATCGGCATCGACCCGGTCACTCGTGAGGCCATCCCCATCCTTGGCGGCGCCAAGCTCACCCAGAAACAGGGGGGATACCGCCTGGGCCTCCTCAACGTACAAACCCAGGAACAGGGAAATTTCCCCTCCACAAACTATACCGTGGTGCGGGTGAGAAGGGATATACTAGTCCAGTCCTACATCGGTTTTATCGCCACCAGCGTCCTCGATATGAAACATCACGACAATCAGGTGCTCGGAATGGATTTCGGCTATAAGACCGACAAGTTCCTGGGGAACAAAAATTTCGAAATCCAGGGCTATCTTACCGGCTCAGCGAACGACGGGGTTAAACATGACAACCTTGCCGGGCGAGTCTATTTCTATTATCCCAACGACCTTATCAACTGGTACGGTCTCTATCACGCGCTCGATAAAAATTTTAATCCCGGCATCGGTTTCGCCAGCCGGGTGGGGATCAAGAATTATATCTGGCAGCTTCAGATTACTCCACGGCCCAACATTCCACACATCAAGAAGCTGGTCTTCAAACCGTTCGACATCAACTACACCACCGGCATGGACGGCACCCTCCAGACCCGAAACGATGAAATCCGTCCCCTTGGAATCCAATTCAAATCCGGCGATAACCTCGATTTCAAAATCTGGAATAAGTATGATTTTATTGACAAACCCGACGGTTGGGTAATCTTCAAAGATCCTTCCAATAAGGATCCTTCATACAAAGGAACAGTGGTTCCCAAAGGTGTCTATAAATGGTGGTACTCGGAGATTGCATACACCGGGAGCCGCACCCGGCCGGTGGCGCTGGATTTTAACGCCAACCTGGGGGACCACTATAACGGCACGAGGACTTATCTCAGCAGCTCGCTCTCCTTCAAACGGACGAAATATTATTCTCTCTCCGCCGATGTGACTTACAACGACATCTCCATCGGAGAGAGCCGCTTTACCACCCGCGAGTACGGCAGCCATATAGGGGTCGATATCAACACTCGGCTCTCATCATCCGTTTTTATTCAATACAACAACGCGAGCCGCCTTGTAACCACGAATTTCCGCATCCATTATATTCCGAAAGTGGGAAGCGATATCTACCTTGTCTACAACAATATCGTGAACGAGCAGTACGATTACCGGGCGGAACAAAACGCAGCCATGCTTAAATTCGATTATACCTATCAGTTTTGAATCCCCCCGCCGCATTGAGCTGTCTTGTCCTGAAATATACAGAAGAAAGGTTAGAAATATGCGCAGGTGTGTCGTAATCGGGGCCAAACGTTCTCCGGTCGGACGTTTCGGCGGCAGCCTAAAGGATATTCCCGCAGTGGATCTTGCCACACAGGTCATCACCAGCCTTCTGGGGAATTCACCCGTCAGCCCCGAAATGGTGGACAACCTTGTAGTCGGTGAAATCATCCAGACCGACCCCGGAGGAAATGTGGCGCGGTGGATTTCCCTCAAATGCGGTATGCGGACGGATGCAGCCCCTTTTACAGTAAATATCAATTGCGGTTCGGGTCTTAAAGCCATCGAGCTTGGCGTCGACGAGATCAGGCTTGGGAAAGCGGACATCGTGATTGCAGGCGGTGTGGAAGTCATGAGCCGTGCACCGTTTCTCTTGAACAGCGCCCGCTGGGAAGGACTCCGCTACTGGGACAAACCTCTTGTCGACATGCTTTCCTCGTGTGTGCTTGCCGGTATGGGGCTTACCGCCGAGAATATTGCGGAACGCTATCATGTGAGCCGCGAAGACCAGGACATGTATGCCTACGAGAGCCATATGAAGGCGGCCTGGGCGGAAATGGCGGGTGTATTCGCCAATGAGCTGGTACCCATACAGGTTCCCCAGAAAAAAGGCGAGCCGGTCATTTTCGATTGTGACGAAAGCTTTCGCGCCGATACTACGGTTGAAAAGCTCTCAAAGCTCAAACCGACGTTCAAGGAGAATGGAACGGTAACCGCGGGGAACGCCAGCTCCCTCAATGATGCTGCGGCGTTTCTCCTCCTTGCCGAGGAATCGAAAGCGCGCGCTATAGGCGCAGAAATCCTTGCGTCTGTGGAAGATTTCGCCGGAGTGGGGGTGGACCCCGATTACATGGGCATGGGCCCGGTGGACGCAATCCGGAAGCTCCTCGCCGGTCAGAAGCTTGCTCTATCCGATATCGACCTCTTCGAGATCAATGAGGCGTTCGCCTCCCAGGTGATAGCCGTACTCCGTGAGCTGGGGCTTGACCGGGCGAAAAATGTGAACATATACGGCAGTGGTATCTCCCTGGGGCACCCGATTGGGGCAACCGGCGCCAGGATCACGGTTACCCTCCTTCACGAGATGAAACGGAGAAATGCCCGATACGGTATCTCCTCTCTCTGTATCGGAGGAGGCCAGGGTATCGCCGGACTTTTTAAAAGAGGAGCTTAGAAACAGATGGCGGTAAAACTCTGTTCCGCTGCCGAAGCAATAACCGCTGTGAAAGACGGGATGACCATCGCCACCGCCGCGTTCGGGGGGATGTGCGGGCCGGAAGAGCTTTTGGGGGCCCTTGAGGAAAGATTTCTCCGTGAAGGTCACCCACGGGGGGTCACGCTTCTGCATGCCGCCGGACAGGGCGATTACGGTGGCCGGGGGACAAATCATTTCCGGCACGAGGGATTTCTCCGGCGCATCATCGGGGGCCATTTTGAATCATCTCCCAGCCTCCATCCGCTCATTTTCGGTAACAAGATCGAGGCATACAACTTTCCCCAGGGCACTATCACCCACATGATCCGCGCGGCCGCGGCAAAACGTCCCGGAGTACTCACCCATGTCGGCCTGGGAACGTTCATCGACCCCCGCATCGAGGGCGGCAGGCTCAACGATATAACTACTGAAGACCTGGTGAGTGTGATGACCATCGAGGGAAAGGAATGGCTTTTCTATAAAACCGTTCCCATCGATATAGCTCTTATCCGCGGCTCCACCGGCGACGAACGCGGAAACATCACCTGCGAGCGCGAGGGAGTAAAAACGGAGATGCTCCCCCTGGCGCAGGCTGTTCACAACCGCGGTGGAGTGGTGATCGCCCAGGTCGAGCATGTGGCTAAGGCGGGGACGTTCAATCCCTGGAACGTGCAGGTACCGGGAATATTGGTGGACATGCTGGTGGTTGCACGGCCGGAGCACCACATGCAGAGCTACGGAGAACAGTACAACCCTGGCACATCCGGCGAACTGAAAATCCCGACCCACCGGATGAAACCGCTTCCCCTCACTATCAGAAAGGTTATAGCGCGGCGGGCGTTTATGGAGATTGCGGACGATTCGGTCATAAACCTCGGCATCGGCATGCCCGCCGGGGTGGGCGCCATAGCAGGCGAGGAAGGCGCCGAGTCGCGGTTCGCCCTGACTGTGGAATCGGGAACAATCGGCGGAATTCCCCTCGAAAACTTTGACTTCGGCATGAATGTGAACGTGGAGGCCATTACCGGGCACCATGAACAATTCGACTTCTACGACGGCGGCGGACTGGATGTAACCTTTCTGGGATTCCTCCAGATCGACCGTGAGGGCAATGTGAATTCGAGTAAAGTACCCGGCAAAGTGGCCGGAGTCGGCGGTTTCGTGAACATTTCCCAGAATGCGAAGAAAGCGGTTTTCATGGGAAGTTTCACCGCTAAGGGTCTCGAAGTGGAAGTACACTCCGGCGGTATAACGATTCGCCGCGAAGGAGAGCATCACAAGTTTGTGAAAAAGGTAGACCAGATTTCCTTCTCGGGGAGGATATCATCTCAGGGCAACCAGGAAGTGCTGTACATCACGGAACGGGCGGTATTCAGGCTGACAGGCGGAAGAATCGAGCTCTGCGAAACGGCGCCCGGAATCGATATAAAACGGGACATCCTTGACCTTATGGCTTTCAAACCGGATATTTCGAATAACTTAAAAATAATGGACCGGGTGCTCTTCGGGCCGGGAAAGATGGGGGATTTCGTTCATGGATAAAAAAAAGATCGCTGTGATTGGCGCGGGTACGATGGGCCAGGGTATCACCCAGACCTGTGCAACCTATGGCTATGATATCGTCTGGATCGATGTGAACCGTGAGATACTTAAAAAAGGATTGAGTGTTGTCTCTCACTTTCTCTCCCGGAAGGTCGAGAAAAAAGAGATCAGTAATGAACAGCGCGATGCTATCATCAAACGGATCAGCATTTCCGAATCGATGGAAGCGCTCAAGGATGTCCATCTCATCATCGAATGCGTATTTGAGGAGATGACCCTCAAGAAGAAGCTGTTCAACGGGTTTTACCTCTACTGCCCGAAGGATGCAATCGCCGCGACGAATACATCCAGCCTGAGCATTACCGAAATCGCATCGGCGGCAAAATACCCGGAAAAGGTTATCGGGCTGCACTTTTTCAATCCGGTGCCGCTCATGAAGCTCCTCGAGATCATTCGCGGGGTAAAAACCTCCGACGATACCCTCGAACGGTCCCTCGAATTCGCCCGCACCATCGAAAAGGAGACGGTGATAGCAAGGGACTCGCCTGGATTCATTGTGAGCAGACTCCTCGATACATTCATCAACGAGGCAGCCTCCCTGGTGGATGAGGGCGTTGCGACTCCCGAGGATATCGACAAGGCCATACGGCTGGGGCTCAATCATCCCATGGGCCCGCTTGAGTTGGGAGACCTGATCGGCTGGGATGTTCTCCATAACATCATCAATTATTTTCATTACGAGTTTCAGGACCCGAAATACCGTGAGAGCCAGCTCATGCGCCGAATGGTCCGCGCCGGATGGCTGGGCAGGAAAACAGGAAAGGGAATATATACGTATTGAAAAATATCGTCTGAACCATGACGGGGTTCCCCCTTTCGCAGGATTACAGGATTACCATGTATAGCAGACTCTTCGACAAGCTCAGAGTCCGCTGACCGAGCACTGAGCTTGTCGAAGTACACGTGTCATGCCGAACTTGTTTAGGCATCTATTTTGATAAGAAACTCAATTAATTATGTCGTCATGTAAGGTATGTATTTTCATGAGTCTTTCGCCGAAAGAAATGGGGGAGGCTATTATCAGGTACCTCCCAAAAAAATCGGGAAATCCCTCGAAGGATGGATATCGTTTGTCGAAACGGTAAAAAAATTCGGCGAAGATGTGGCTATCAAATTGTGCCGGGAAGCGTAGCAGGGTGAATGCGATTCTTAATCCTTGCTTTTCATATCTCGTCCGGGAAATCCCTTTCCTTTTCCTCCCTGAGAGGTATACCGAAAATTTCCCGTTTTTTCTGCAGGTAGAACCGGAACTTGTCGAGCGTGACATCCGCCGGGATATAATGATCGCAGAAGGGGATGAATCCGCCTTCCCGGACTACTGGCGCCAGCCGCTCCAGCTCGCAAACCAGGGCATCGCCGCCCATCGCGATTTTTGTCTTGTCAACTCCGCCCATGAGGAGGAGATCGCGGCCGTACTGTTTACGGAACTTAACCGGGTCGGAGCCGGCCCGCACCTCAGAAGGAAACATACCGTTCACACCGGCTTCCAGCCAGTCTTCCACCAGGGGCCCGATCCAGCCGTCGCAGTCCACGCTGATCACATCAACACCGTAGGCATGAAGCAGGGTATTGATCTGTTTGTAGCGGGGAACCAGGTGCTCGCGGAACCAGGCAGGCGAGATCATGGGGCCGTTGTTGAAACAAATGTCCTCCCAGTAATGTGCATGGAAGATTTTCCCTCTGATAAGGGGGAGCGCCCGTTCCAGTACCGAGCAGGAGAGGTCGGCCATGTGCTGGATCATCTCATCCACCAGTTCGGGATCATCGTAGATCATATAACAGATTTGTTCAAACCCCACGAAGTTCCGTAAGTGGCCGAATAAGGAACCGGCATAGATATAAGGGAATTCGTCATGCGCAAGGAGCCGGTCGGTTATCTCGGACAGATTCTCCGGGACACGGCCCGGTTTATCCGGATTCAGGCGGGGTTTAAAAATGGTTTCCCAGTCGCGGCGGTTTTTGAGGGAGTATTCGAGGTGCTCCGGCATGGTGGTGAGCCCGTCATCGGGGATACGGGAGAGCACCCGATCAACATCATAGAAATACTGGTAACCGTTCCGTACATACAGGTTTTCCTTTTCAAACACCGGGCGCATCCGAAAATCCACAGTCAGGCGGGTACGCTGCTCCAGACCAAAGTACATATCGAGAGCGCGGCCGCCGAAAATGGCCAGGTGATGGTTACTGCCGGGGTTTCCAAAGTAATATTCAAGAGCGCGTTTACTGGTGAGACCTTTTGGGAGTCCCTGTTCCTCCCAGAGCGACTGGATCTCTTCCCAGTAGCCGAACTCGATATCCGGGACATGGTCAACCGGTTGATAGTGCAAAGTGCGGTAAAAGCGGTCTTTGGAGGTCATATTCCCTTATAGGTGAAAAGTTCAGAATTGTTTTCATTCGAGGTCTAACGGAAAGGTCATAATATACATGGCGCCGGTTTCATAGTCAATCCTTGACTGACATCAGGTTACAACCATAAAAAAATTTTTGTTCTAACTTTACATCCATAATACCTAATAAATCTTTCTCATCGGAGCCAATTGCAAAAGTCGTTTTATATGTAAAAAAGATGGCAAGTTGTTAACTACAGCCCCCTATCCCTCTATCCCTTTCCCCCTGAAGGGGGCAAGGGAAGTCATTGCCCCACAGTCGCTTCC
>JAUYCD010000238.1 GCA_030692375.1 Candidatus Latescibacter sp.
GGGGCAGGAAAAGACTGTGGAGCAACGACATCCCTTGCCCCTTCGGGGGAAAGGGACCGAGGGTTAGGGGGCTGAAGTAAAAAACTCATCACTTTTTATGTAAAACACGACTTTTGCAAAAGGCTCTTCAGATTAAGAAAATATAGCCAAATATTCTTTTTCTGACAATAATATTATCCCCGGATGTATTTTTTTGTTGACTCTCCGGGCTGTTACCATTATTCTTAATTCTTATGGAAACATAGACATATTGACAAAAGGTAAGGCACGGCATGGCTACTCCATCCGAAGAGATGTATTTTCCCATACAACTCTCATACCTGTCGATTCAATTCGGTCTTTTGATGTCTTCATCAAAGTAAAGAGGTACAAACTTCTGGGAAAGTACAATTCCCTGACCGATGAGGCAAAATATAATGTCAAAAGTCAACCGTCATGACAGCATGTGAAAAGCGAAATTTTCTCTCCGGGTGTGTTTCATTGCATTCTGTTTCCCGAAGGCATTTTTTGCAGTACTCCTTTTGCATTCCTTCGCTTTCCATAGCCGCCTTTTTATCGTGCGGATTCAACAGAAAATCTTCCGGAATCCGCTATCTTGACTCCCTGCATCATATCCTGAAAGAGATCCGCAGTAAGGAGGAGTCCCCTATTCGCGATGCCTCCGATCTCTTCGCACAGGTCCTGATTAACCGTAATCGCTGTTTTCTGGCCGTTTCCGACCCGCTGAATCCAGGATACTATGCCGAAGGAAGCTTTGGGCTGCCTCCGGTTTTCGTGCTCCTCCGTTCCCGGGAAATGGCTGTTACCATACGGGAAGGAGACGCGCTCCTCACCACGGTGGCCGGAGAAATCCCCGAACTGGCGAAAAAACAGGGAGCGACAGTGGTTGGATTGCCCGGCGCCGCCTCTGCAAAAAACTCCAGCCCGGTTCTGCTCGCAATCGTCACTGCCCTTGCCGGGGAAATATACCGGAGATCGGAAGGAGTTGGCCGCACGGGGAACCAACCGCCGCACGACGCCATTCGTTTTCTCGACACCATCAGTAGCCGCCTTAAAAATTTAAAAAAACAGAGAGAAAATCTCCGTCAGGCTGCGCTCCTGGCCGGGGAAAAAATCCAACGGGGAGGAACCCTTTGGCTTTACGATGGGAGAGGAATGTTCGCCCGTGAAATCGAAGAGGGTTCGGGAACTCCCGGCTTTGCCAAAATCATTACTCCCATGGGAATTACCGATGGCACACTCCGTGAGAAGGATGCACTGGTTTTCGCCTCTCTCACATCGAACGCTCCGGAAGAGATTCATCTTATCAGGATGGCACGGGGTATAACGAATGGGATAGTCACTATCTGCCCCCACGAGGAGAGCGGGGGATACCGCCTCTACCGTGAATCACCTTCCGGCCTGGATAATATGAGCCCGGAAAAAGAGGGGATTGAAACCTTTGACAACGGCGCCAGGACATTTCTCCATACCGGGGGAGTACTGAACCTTGCGATATTCGGGATGTTGGTGGGGGAAATCACCGCTTTTCTGGATTCGCAAGGGAAAAAAATATAGAGCCGCTGGTACGCGGAAAGCGTGTAAAAAAACTTATGAATAATTCAGCTAGCCCGGATTATTCATAAAGTTACATAGGTATTATCTCAACTTATTTTTAAACAAACACTTAAGCCTACTTTTTGAAGGCAGCCCCCTAAATCCCCCAAAGGGGGACTTGGTATGGTAAAGATAATAACATGTAAGTTTAACAAAATTGTAAAATAACT
The DNA here is from genome assembly GCA_030692375.1 of Candidatus Latescibacter sp. Classification (NCBI taxonomy): domain Bacteria; kingdom Pseudomonadati; phylum Candidatus Latescibacterota; class Candidatus Latescibacteria (ex Chuvochina et al. 2023); order Candidatus Latescibacterales; family Candidatus Latescibacteraceae; genus Candidatus Latescibacter; species Candidatus Latescibacter sp. The sequence continues at coordinate 1,767 of JAUYCD010000238.1, forward strand.
GTTAGGCTTTGTCTTTCTCCCCCCTTGGGGGATTTAGGGGGCTGTAGTTTTAAAGCTTACAAAAAGAAAATCCTTTTTTATGAATAATCCGGGCTAGGTTCAATAATTAATTATTATATTATATCATATCATAATATTGATGATTTTTTTACTTGACTTTTTCTCTTTATTCATTTTTCTTATATTTTGTAAAGTATCCTTGCTGTCATCGTGCGTGCGGCTTCAAGTTCTCAATAGACTATTTTCATTTTATAATCTGTAAACTTGCATCCCCTGGACACAGTGTCACCTGCCTCGTTTATACAGGGATCTGCTTCCATGAAAATTTATCTGGAAATTGGCGCTGTACTCACATTAATTTTCCTGGTGTCCCTATCAGCCGCTATTATTAATTGTTCCAAAGCGGACGTAACCACCAGCCCTACAGACCTTGTACTCAATTACAGCCTGACAGGGAAAGTAGTAAATCAGAACAATACGCCAGTAAGCGGCGCGGTGGTTACGATACTCAGAAGCGGATTTAAAATAAACAGCGCTGCCTCCGGTTCGGACGGTGTATATACTTTCTCAAAACTGGATCCCGACAGTTATTCGATCAATGCCACGATGACAGGCTATACGTTCGGACAGATACTTGCGAAAGTAGATGAGAACAGCGGCGGATCTGTCCAGAGTATTATGCTGACTGAATTAGCTGCATTGAAAAATCGAGTAGAACAAACCGTTTCCCTGCAGGACATCACACAAAGATCCGTTGAAATAAAAACTTCATATCAAGCCGATGTAAGCGCCGGCGGTACCACAACCACATCCAAAACCCAGGTTGCGTCGGTCGTTATCCCCCAAAACACCGTTATAACGATCAATGGCGGAGCAGCCGTTGATCCGGTAAAGATAGCCGTCTCCCCCATGTATCTGGATCAGATACCCCCATCACCTTCAAATGAATTGCAGGTCGGCGCAATCATACTGGAACCGATAAATGCTAAATTTGATAAGCCGTTGGATGTAAAATTACCGGTTGATGTTCAACTGCCGCCTGGGTTGGCAATCCCGGTGAAAAAATTTGATAATGGCGTATGGAGAGAAATCGGTACCGCTGTCATCGACAATACCGGCCTCGGTGCAGATACCAAGATACAGGAATTTGGTCAAATTGCCATTCAGCCGGCAGCGGCGCTCGATTTGATTACAAACGCGCCTCAGATTACAACTGGCGAAACCAAAGACATTCCCGCAAATCAGAAACAATTAGAAGTAAAAATTTCCAATCAAATAACCTTTGATCAGGGTTTACCCCAGGGCATCACTACAAAATACGCCCTGTCATTGGTTAAAAAACGAGAGGGAACCCAGACAGGCGATAATCTTTCCCTCTCTATTTATCTTCCTGCAATTGAAGGCCAGGCGAAGCCTGCCGCCATTCTTTCCAGCGAAAAAGCCGAAGTCTGGGTTCAGAAATGTACTATAACAATGGTCAACATTTCTGTCTCGAAAACCATAACACTCAGGATCACTGCAGGCGGACTGACCTATTCCTTCCCCATCACCTATACGTACAGAACAACTGAACCACAGATCAATTGTACCAGTACCTGGGTGGCGCATATTCAGGGAAGTATTTAAAAAGCTCATGTCCACCTCATTAAATCTTTCCCCGCTAATCTCCTTTCCTCCTTGATAATCCCCCCGACATTCCACTATCTTCTTATGAAAAAGTTGGCAGATCGTTAAGATCCTGAAACGGTTTTATCGTTGCCGTTTCTCGGGAACGGTGAAACCGTTTCGGCATCTAATTTGAAAAGAAAAGTAATAAAATATGTCGTCATATCTTCATATTTGAATCGCTCAATTTAGCCCGAATTCATCAACTTCCTTAATTATTCTCACAACTTATCCCGATTCCAGGCATCTCATCCACATCAATCAAGGAGACAGACATGAAACGCAGAAAAATGCTTCGCTTCATCCCCGCATCGATCGCATATCTTACAGGCGCGTCGTCCATATCCCGGGCGTCTGAAGAGCACCGGGACACCCGCTCTACCCGGGGTTCGGAACCACTGGCAATTCAGTACACGAAGAAGCTGCGCGAGCATCTGATGGGGATTCGTCAGACCCAGACTGAGGACCTGATGGAAGGCGCCTACGCCATCGCCCGCACGATCGAGAAAGGCGGCACCTGCTGGCAGGAATGGGACGCCGGACATACAAACGCAGACATGTATCCCGAGCGCAACGGCCTCCCGGAGATATTCGCCGACGGCTACAATCCCGCGAAAGCCAAGAATGGCGACCTTGTGCTTGCGCGCTCGGCGGATACGCGGCTTACCGATGACCTCGCGAAGAAGGACATCTTTGTGATCGGAGCGCCAAGCCCATGGAGCGGAGACGCCCAACATCCTGAGCTTCTCAGGGATGAGGTCCGCAAACTCCAGCTCTGGCCTTACGCCGATGTCTGGATCGAGACACAGGCCGACACCATAGACGGTGCGGTCACGGTTCCCGGCATGACTGCCCCAATCGGCCCGTTCACCGGTGTCGACGGCCCGGTCATGATGTGGATGATGGTTGCTGACGCCTGCCGTATCCTTGCCCGCAACGGAAAGAGCCTGCCGGTAAGAGGCGACGAGCCGAAGGTGACCGGGAAGTCGGTTGACTGGCAGAGTTTCTCCGGTTGGGTGAGCCTTAACGACCCGCTCATGGACAACTATTTCGATGAGGTTATGAACCAGATCGAGCTCATCGGCGCAGAAATGGGAAAAATACGGAAGATAGCATCGATGGCAATGGATGCTGTCATGGGCGGCGGACGCATATATTGCTACAGCCGCTTCAGCTCAATCGCACAGGATGCGAACACGCGCCGGAGCGGTCTTTCCATCACTCGCGGAATAATGGACAGGGACGGAAACCTGTGGGACGGTCAAAAGAGCATGCTGTTCGAGGGCGGAACACCGAAAGATTGTGTCATAATGGGTATTCTCAAGCCGGACGACCCTTTGGACCTCAAGTACCTCGACTACTTCAGAAAGAAGGGGATGAAAATCGCTTCCCTTGGGACCATGACACGTGCCATGCACGAGCCTGACGGCCGAACGATACCGAAGGAAACTGACGTCCACGCCGGCAGGATGTGCGACACGTACGGCCTCTACGCGGTACCGGGCTTCGAGCAGAAGATATGCCCCACATCCGGTGTTATCCTCAACCAGTTCTTCTGGGCGGTCATGATGGAACTCGTGGAGCAGTACATGGAACGCACCGGCGGCGATATACCGGGCGTCATGTCTTCAGCCGCGCTCAAGGGCGGAAGGGAGCACTACCGCAAGTGGTATAACCTGGACCAGGAGAAATACTGATCTCTTTGTAAATTTTTAAAAAATATCCATTGACAAATTGTTAGCTGTATATTAGTATTAAAGTTACTATTGTCAAGATGGTCAAACAGTTAACTTGGTCAATGTTATAGAGGAGGTGATAGTTTGGAATAAAGTACTCGAAAGCGAACTCTACCACGA
>JAUYCD010000239.1 GCA_030692375.1 Candidatus Latescibacter sp.
ATGGGCGGAGGTATGCTTATCATGGAGAATGCGAAGCCTGGGGATGAGGCTCTCCGCAATAAACTCCGCGGACTCATGGTTTCCCTATTCGAAGATCCTCTGCTCTTAGAGATTGGACTAAAACCCCTCACGAAAAAAGAGCGAGAAGAAAAAATAATTCCCGCTATTGAACCTATTCCCGGAGACCATCCCATCTATCACTGTTTTTATGATTTCAAAACCGGGCCTCCGGAGGGCGCCGGCCAGGAACTCGGCGCGCTTCCCCATAAGATGCAGCCCTATCTCGAAGGCATGTTTTACCGGAGAAAACTTATCGCGGTGTTTTCAGATCGTGGATACGGCCTCTGCTGGGGTTCGGCGGATAGATACGAGGAACAGGTGAAAATGGGAGTTAATCTGGTAGTGTATAGTCTCATTCAGCGGCACGGGCAAACTGTTAATTTGGCAAACGCAGAGAGATAATTTGATGAAGAGTACGTGGTTATACATGACGACATAAATATATCCGCATGTTTTGAGTGTTTGGATCCTGAAACGGTTTTATCGTTCCCTCGAAGCGGCAACGAGTTCAGGATGACACGTGTCATGCCGAACTTGTTTCGGCATCTATTTTAAAAAAGAAACGCAATAAAATATGTCGTCATGTATAGTCAATACCGAAACATACATAAAAGGAGAAAGAAAGTAAGTCCTATGAAAAACTCTTTGACACTACTAATAGCCCTTTCGGCGGTTGTGGTACTGGCGGGGTGTGCGCCAATGGTGTATATAAATTCCCGTCAATTGTCAGTCGATGAAATTATCTCTATGTCAACGCAGGGGGTCGGTAAGGATGTCATCATCCAGCACATCAATTCTACCCATTCCAGGTTCAAGCTCACCTCCGAAGATATCGTAAAACTCACCCAGGCAAAGGTAGACCCCGATGTTATCAAGGCGATGCTCAAGTCGGAGGATGCCTATTCGAATGAGCGGGATTACCCATATTCGCGCTGGGGTAATCAGTACTGGAGTTATCCATATTACAATTATTATTGGTATGACTATCCTGGCTACTACAATTATTATAGACCGTACTCTTATAATAGATCTTATTCTCCTTATAGATCTTATTCTCCTTACTACTATCGCGGTTACGATGGTCGCGGTTACGGTGGATATCGGGGCTACAACGAACAGCGCAGGGGAGGCGGAGAGCCGAGAGGCGGCATGAGGCGCAGATAAAATCAGGATTTTACATGTGCGCATGGGATTTATAAATGCTTAACCATAAGGTAAACAGCAGGAGAGATTATGAAAAATATACGGCGTATACTGGTCTTGTTCCTCGCTCTGATAGCGTTTGTTACGGCAGGCCCGGCGGTACGCGCACTCGCTCAGGAAGTTGTCACCGATAACGACATCGGGGCAGGGGCGCGGGCCATGGGAATGGGCGGCGCTCAAATTGCAGCCTCAGAAGATATCTCCGCTGTCGCTTATAATCCGGCGGCGCTGACCCGGCTGAAGCTGGTCGAGTTCCAGTTGGGCCTGAATTTCTTGAGAAAAAAAATCGATACCTCTCTCTATAGCTCCAAAGGTATCGGCAGCGCCAATGCGACTACCGATTTTTCCGGTCTCGGCGCCCTTGGCCTGGCCTATCCGATACCGACCGACCGTGGCAGCCTGGTTTTCGGGATCGCCTATAACCGGGTGAAAGATTTCACCGGAAGATTCAGAGCCGAAGGTTACAGTGACGTACTCAGCGGAAACTACACCGGAGAATCGATCGAAAGCGGCGGGCTCGGAATGTACTCCCTGGCCGGCGCGGTGGATGTCTCCCCCAATGTTTCTGTCGGCGCCTCGATCGATATCTGGTCCGGGAACTACAAGCGGGACAGCCGTCAGCTTCTGAACGATCCCACGAAAACATATTCTCAGCTTGACCTCACCGGGGCTGACGACAATATACAGGCGGTCAGCCTGAAACCGGCGTTTCTTTATTTCATCGACAATTTTCGTCTGGGGGGTTACGTCCGCCTCCCCATGACGTTCCATATCGATGAGGATAATTACCAGGAGTTATACAGCCGCAGCGACGGCAAGTATTTCCAGCTCCGCGAAATAATCGATCCTACCTCGTCTTTCACCGACGATTCTTCCGCCCAGCACCTGAACTACAGGATCGATGCGCCCATGCAGTTCGGGCTGGGAGCTGCTTTGGGAGGACCGGGGAAGACAGTTCTTGCCTTTGATATAAGTTATCAGGACTGGACACAGGCCATGCTCAAATATCCTTCCGATTATGCGCCGGATCCCACCTATTTCCTCGACAAGTATAGAAACACCGCTACCTGGAGTGTCGGAATCGAGCAGCCGCTGCCCCGCCTGCGCGCCGTTGTCCGCGCCGGATATATGCGTAACCCGCTCATATTCAAAGGTCCGCGGGGAACGGAAGCCGGAGCGCCTCCCATATCGGTCACAAACGAACGCGATTATCTGACTCTCGGATTCGGGGCACAGCTCGATCCGAGCTTCGGAGTGGATGTAGGATACGCGCACGGGTTCTGGACCGAGGAGGAGGGTCCCCGCACCGACAAGGAAAGCCATAACAATATATTCCTCTCCATCAACTACCGCTCGCCGCTCAGATAACTGGAAAGGTGATATGAGACCGGTTATAATCGCTGTTGTTTTATTGGCTTTGGCGGCGGGTTGTTCACTCTTATACGAAGGGGGAAAGGAAGCCCCAACCAAAGAAGTCAAAGTTTTTTCCACTGGCGAAAGGGCGGAATATGACATCATGCTCAATGTCTATACTGTCTGGTATAAGAACGGACAGGTGATGTTTCGCGCCACCGGCTGGAACGGCTCGCAGGGATATCCCATGCGGTGGGCCCCCACGACTCTTGGGGCGGTGGACCGGAGAATTCAAACCGACCGGGAAGGAATTCTCTTTAATTATGGACTGACAGACGGGAAGAAGATTCGCTGGGGGGCATTCGATAAGTATGAGGGTTGGTTTGAGGGCGGCAAAAAAAAATATGAATATTCCTACCGAACTCGAAAATTCATCGAGTGGAACAACCAGGGAAACATAATAAAACAAGTGAACCAGGCGGAATAATCGCTAAGGAGAACCGTTAATCCCCTTGACATTAATTCTACGTATGAAAGAGTTTGACGCCGGTCTTATTGCTCTCGGAGCAGCATTGAATGTTTCAATCGGCTATCTGGTGGGATTGCTGAAGCTCCCTCTCTATCTCGATTCGATCGGCACGATACTCATTTCGGCTCTCTGCGGCTGGATGTACGGGATAGTGGTCGGATTTGCGGCGCTTATCATTCTGGCGCTTACCACCGCCCCTACGGTCATAGCGTATGCGGGGACGGTTGTGATTATTGCTGTTCTTTCCGATTCATTTGCCCGGATAGGTTTTCTGCGGAGAACATGGATAACCATCATCGGCGGGATACTCCTTGGTCTCGGCGCCGCCGCCGCTTCAACCCCGGTAACCGCATTCCTCTATGGCGGTGTTTCTCTGGCCGGGGCGGATGCCATCACCACCTTTTTCAAGGCGACCGGGATGCCTCTCTGGAAAAGCGTCCTCCTGGGAAGCCTGGTTACCGATCCTGCGGACAAACTGATCACTTCCCTCATCTGCCTCGGATTAATTAAATCGCTCCCTCCCCGAATACTTGAACAAATAATAAGAAAGACAAGGATGAAGGATGAGGGATGAAAAGATTATCCGGGTATTCCATCAGATAAGGTTCGTGATTGTGGATAAAGATGCCGAAACAAGTTCGGCATGACACATGTCATCCTGAACTCGTTGCCGCTTCGCGGGAACGATAAAACCGTTTCAGGATCTAAAATGTTCAACGATGAATCAATCCCAATAAAATCAAGTTAATCATGGAATCAGGCTAATCAAGGTTCAGATAATCTTTCTCTTTGGGTTTTAGGCTTTGGACTAAAGAATCCCTATGGCACTCCATCCCCTGACCCACATAGTCATTGCCGGAGAAGCCGCCGTTCTCATGGCTGTGCTTCCTGTAGACGAGGGAGCGGTTGTTTTCTCCTTCGGGCTGTTCGCAGCGCTGGTTATCCCTTCACATACCGAAGCACGAATCACGGGGACGCTCCTCCGGGTTCTCGCACTTGCCGGACTGTTCCTTTTTCTCATCCACGGAGTGAGGTGGAATCCGCCGGGGGTGATATTCGAGGGTCTCCGTACCGGACTGGCGAGCTTCCTCCATATCGCCGCCCCGGTAACCGCTGTTCTCTACCTCTCCCGCCGTATTCGCACGGAAGAACTCTTTGCATTCATGCTCGATATACGAGTGCCTGCAGCGGTCATCCTCATCCTTTTCCGCACGATATGGCTTGTTCCACGGCTAACCGAACGGATGGACGAGGTGATCGCTGCGATGAAACTGCGGGGCATACGTATCGATACTCCGATCCGGCGCCTGCGGGCGCTGGCCCCGGCTCTCGGCGTCATTTTCGCCTCTATGATCGGTGAAATCTCGGAGAATTCGCTCATCCTGGCCTCGCGAGGATTTCTGCGCCACGTCCAAAAAACGCATATCCTTGAACTGCCTTACCGCCGGTACGATACAGCGCTCATACTCATTTCCACCCTCATCACGGCGGCGGCATGGTTCTGAGTGTGGAAAACCTCGGCCTCTCCCTGGGGAAAAAACGGGGGAGTATATTCCGGGATGTTTCATTCAGTCTCGGTGAGGGCGAGACTGCCCTTCTCGCAGGGAAAGCCGGTTCCGGCAAAACCGTGCTCGGCCTGGCCCTCTGCGGATACCTGCCCCTCTGGGCGGGCAATTTCAAGCTGAGCGGAAGGATTGAATGTCTCGGCGGGCAGGTGGAGCAGGGCGTCAACCGCCCCGAAGCCGGTATCCTCCTTGAGAATCCCTATACCCAGCTTTCTGGCCTCAAAGGCAGCGTCCTCCAGGAGTTGGCATTCCCGCTTGAATGTCTCGGCGTCCCCCGCGCCGAAATGCCTGCGGTTATCGAACAGTATTCCGCTCTGCTCGACATCGGGCGCATCCTGAACCACCCGGTGCGCGCCCTTTCCGGCGGCGAGCTTCAACGGGTACTGGTGGCCTGCACCCTTCTGTCCCACCCGCGCTTCCTTTTCCTCGACCGTCCCCTGACCGAAATCGATGCCGGTTTCCGTCCCATTCTCCTCAACCTGTTCCGCTCCCATGCGGATTCCGTACAGGGCGCAGTGCTCCTGGCGGAAGACCCCTGGCTCATGCCCGGCGAGACCTTCAAGCAAACTGTCCATCTCGGGAGGGAAATGGAGAGACACAGCGAGCTGCGTCTCTACCAGGAGTCCGGAGAACCAAGGAAAAAACCTTCAGACGGGCTTCTCCGTGTGGAAGACGTCTCTTTCGCTTACCCGCGGGGCGACAGGGTTCTGGATAAACTGTCTTTTTCCGTCGGGGAGGGCGACATCGTGTTTGTCGCCGGGCCGAACGGCTCTGGGAAAACCACGCTCGCCCGTATCATCACCGGCGTCCTCGCCCCGTCTTCCGGAGAGATATTCTACTCCGGCCGCCCTGGGAAAAAAATGGAACAATGGGAGATTGTATCACTGGTCGGTTTCGCCATGCAGAATCCCGACCTGCACCTTTCCCGGCGGACGGTCGGCGAGGAGTTTGTTCTCGGCGGAGAAGAATTCCGCCCCTCGCCTGAGCTTGTTGATATTCTGGGACTCAACCGTTTTCTCACCGCACATCCTCTCGAGCTGACCCAGGCGGAAAAGAAACGCCTGGTCATGGCGCTCGCCCTCGGCGGAAACCGCCGGATAGTCATTCTCGACGAGCCTTCCCAGTACCAGGACGAGGACGGATTCCATCGGATGACTGAGGCGGTAAGCCGCTCCGCCGCCGAAGGGAAAACCCTGCTCATCATCACCCATGATCCCCGCTTTTATCAGGCGTTTCCCGATGCCGGGGAAATTGCCCTGTAAAGCATTTGACATTTGATAATTTCTTCGCTATTTCTACAGTACCGTTCAAATGGTGAAGCTGCAACATGCCGCAATTTTTTTCGGGAATTTCGGAGGCGCCCCATGAAAAGAGTTCTCTTCTGGATAAACACTTTCCTGCTTCTTGCGATTTTTTTAACGGCATCATCTTCCGCCTTCGCCGGTAATTTCTCACCGAAGGTACTTAAAATTCGAGCGATGAATTATATAGGGTATAAATTTGATATGAGTTCAATTAATATTCCAGTCTCTGTGGATGGAACATCAGCCAGATGTATATTCTTGATATTTACTTCAAATAAAGGAGGGGACATAAAAGGAGTAGTAAACGGTCATCTTGGCTGGCATTACATGAACCAAATCGATACCTGCCTGTATGTCTCCAATCCTTTTTCTTTCTCCATAGGACCAAATGTTGTAACATGGAATGGAAAAGTAGGAGGCGGGAGAATTCTTCCGTTCGGAATTTATACCTTTTATATCCTGGCCTATGACGACATTTCACCCGGTGTAAAAGTGACGAATTTCATCGATTCCCGAAGGTTCGTGGGCGCGCATATAGTAAATAAGGGTGGGGACGGTAAATGGTTGGCTAATCCGGTGATTTTCGATGCTCTCCCCTCGTCTTCATCCGAACCTGTTGAAGTTGTCCGTAATAGATGGCGAATTGGCGATAACCCGGCTGATAGAACGTTTCTGGAAAGCACACGATATATCTCAACTGGCGAGGCGCCGACTTTAGCGCTCGATCCAAAGGATCCGCTCAGATATTTCTTTACCCAGTCGATCATACCAAATGAAGTCATTCTGAGGAAATGGGAATGGGCGTCGCGGTCGGAAGCAGTACTTCAGACTAACTGGGGCAATGGCGGGAAAGCGTCTTATCCTTCATCTGAATATCCTTATCGGCCGTCTTTTGGCGGGCTTGTGAGCGATAATGCGGACCAGCTATTTTTTCCTTATCTGTGGCAGAAAGAAGGCCGCTTTATCCCCAATATCGACTCGGGAGTCGCCGCGGTGAGTATCCATGATGGAACCTTTTTTCGGAAGATAGACCTTTCGAACTGGTGGAGCAGTCCGCCCGATGCAATCGCCCGTCCGGGATTCCTTTCATTCAGTGATGGCATGCTTTATGTGACCTCGCCCTATTCCGGCCTTGTGCAGATGATAGACCCCTATACAGAAAATCAATCCAACCTTGTGCGGTGGATGAACGGTTATGGCGACGGCATCTGGGACAAAACCCCTTTCCCCGGCGCTTCGGAGGCGACATGGGCATTTTTCGGGTCAACCTCGCCGCCCAATCCCGGCAGTCTCTCACCGGATTCGAACGGTTTCTCCCTTTTTCCCGCCACCGGGCTGGGCGCTGCGTCTTACGGTCTTTTTTCCCCTGACGGAACAGGGTTGGGGTACTTCCCGATCCCCGGAATGTCAGATGGAGCAGTTTACGGCTTGCATGTCATTCACTATGATTCCCCATTTGATGGTATATATTACAGCGGGATTGCAAGTAACGGCGACAGCGCAGGAGTGTGGTATCGTGGGTATGATTCAGTGAAAGGGATTATTGCCGGTTATGATATGATTGCGTCTTACATCCGTGTACTAGATCCCCGTGAAGGCGATAAGTTGGAATCCGGAAAGATGTGGAATATCACATGGGATTCCCTTGGTGTAAGCATAATACGTTTAGAGTTTTCACCGGACGGCGGATTACATTGGACCACAATTGCGGACTCGCTCCAGGCTGAAAAACGATATTTTTCCTGGATTGTTCCGGATGTAAACTCCTCAAACTGCTTTATCCGGGCTGTCGATATAAATTTCTCACCGCTGTTCTGGGACCCCGATGAAGTGAGAAGCTACCTCTCCGGAAAATTCTCTATCATGGGAAAGTCAGGGATTTCGGAACAGAGTGATCAGGTTCCCCGTCCATTCGTCACCGCCTCCAACCACCCGAACCCGTTCAATCCTTCCACCGCCATCAGTTATAAACTCGGTATGCCCGGAAAAGTGACTATTTCAGTATATAATACACTCGGCCAGCAGATTCAGAAATTCGATCTGGGGGAAAAGGGAAAAAGTGTGCACGAATTTCTTTTCGACGGCTCCGGGCTGACTTCCGGGATTTACTTTTACCGAGTGGCGACTGAATATGCAGAGGCGACAGGGAAAATGCTTTTGATGAAATAAGATAATCCGGCAAAAAGTCACAGTGAATTTTATTTTCAGAACGATAAGACAATATTATGTGATTTATTGTGTATTCTATGCTCTTAAAAAAACTCACCCCCTGACCCCCTCTCTTGAAAATAGAGGGGGAGAACCATCTGCTTATTAAACTATGATCATCATACCAACGCTTTAAGCGTACCCCTCTCTTAATAAGAGAGGGGATCAAGGGGTGAGTTACTTCCAATAAAAAGATATTATATAGTGTTCTTTTGTCCTAATGAATATTTTCGAAATTCTTTTTTGCCGCATCATCTTATAAAATTAATCTCAAAAAAACACAAAAAGAAATATTACCCTTTATTCAAAAGTCTCGTATTTTACTGTTTGATTTATTACTCGAACAAAAAAGTTTTATGTAAAAAAGATAGTAATGGTGAGCGTTGTAACTTCATATATGTTTTTCAGCTTTTTAAAAGGAGCCTCAAGTGAAGTCGTTACCTGTATCCATGTTTTTCTTTATTACTATCAACATCCTGTTCGCTTCTGCTGCATATTCCCGGAGTAACACGATTCCCCTGATTATCGACCATAATTGTACCCGTCTTTCGGCAATTCCAAACGCTTGGATACAGAAAGCCAAAAACGATTTGCATATAGCTTACGGGCACACCTCTCACGGCAGTCAGTTGATAAGTGGAATGATCGGACTGGTCAGTTTTAAGGGGACTCTTTATTCTTTCGGCGCCGGGGGGGCAAACGGCATTCTCGATCTTCGCGACACCCCTTTTTCCGGCGCGTATGATCTCGGCAATCCTGACAGAACGACATGGGCAACTGCCACACGAAATTATCTCGGCAGACATCCTAAAACGAATGTTATTATCTGGTCATGGTGTGGTCAGGTCAGCAACGCTTCGAAAACCGACATCGATACCTATCTTGGTCTCATGAAAAGTCTTGAGAATGATTATCCTGCTGTCAGTTTTGTTTATATGACCGGCCACCACGATGGGACAGGACTGACAGGAAATCTGCACATCCGTAATGAGCAGATACGTGAATACTGCAGGGCGAATAACAAGATACTGTATGATTTTAACGACATCGAAACCTACGATCCCGATGGACAGTACTTTGGAAATAAAATTCCCAACGATAATTGTGATTATGATTCCAATGGCGACGGGAAGCGAGAAAGCAATTGGGCGGTAGAATGGCAGAATACACATCCAAAGGAGTGGTACAGCTGTGATTCAGCCCATAGCCAGCCTCTGAACGCCAATCTCAAAGCATATGCAGCGTGGTGGTTGTGGTCAAGTCTTGCGGGATGGCCAGGTGTCGGAACCGATGTTGAGAAAGAAGGCACTGTATTGCCGGAGTTATTAAATCTTAAACAGAATCGCCCGAACCCGTTCAATCCTTTCACCGCTATCCGTTACGAGCTTGGCATGCCGGGAAAAGTGACTATATCCGTGTATAACACGCTCGGACAAGGGGTACAGAAATTAGACCTCGGGGAAAAGAGAAGAAGTGTGCACGAATTTCTTTTCGATGGCTCCGGACTGACTTCAGGGATTTACTTTTATCGTGTGGCGACTGAATATGCTTCAGTAACCGGTAAGATGCTTTTGATGAAATAAGCTCCTTACAAATGACTCAATTTAAGAGCGTTTGAGGTAAATAGATCCTGAAACGAGTTCAGGATGACACGTGTCATGCCGAACTTGTTTCGGCATCTACTTATGATCACAAACCTATCTAATGTCGTACCCAGATTCTTTTTTATTTTATTCCCCTGCCGGATCGAATGTAATGTCCTCGAGCCTGTCGCCATCGAGATCGCAGATATTGGCGGCAATCTTCACCGGCTGGTTTTTGGCATTCGTTTTCTTTACCTCTACTACGAGAGTGTTTTCGCCCTTGAGCAATGTGATGAATGTGGAAGGAGTCGGGTCGTATTGAAGGGGCGTGGAACTATATGACCTTCCCCTGCCGTTGAGAAACGCCCTGAAACTGCCGCCGTCGATCCCGAAAAGAAGCTGGCCGACAATCCCCTTTTTCAAGCCGTTTACCGTGAGAGCAAGGTAGAAGAGCGAATTTTCCTCGGCGGCATCGCTTCCGGGTATGGAGTAAAGGAGGCAGTCCTGATAACGCCCGCGGCCCAATAAAGGTTCGTTATCGATAAAAGTATCCCCATCCAGGAGTTTCCACTCATTCTCTGCGAGCCGGTCGCCAGACTTCGGCTTTAGCTCGCCGGCTTTATCGAGCGGTTTCTGGAAGGGGCCGAGCATCTGCCATTTGCGGATCCCCCGCGCCACATATTTGTTTGCCGCACGGGCATAATTAACTCTGATGGATTTGACCGGCGGCCCGGCGATGCCGATACGGTCTGGGCGCCATTCGCCAAGCTTTTTCATATGCGCCCACCGCAGAATGTCGAAATCAAGCGGGTTGAATCCCATCGCCATATTGGCTACCGCTTCGGCGGCGACAATATCCCCACCGGCAATTACCACGTTATGATTGATTCCGATGCCCATCTGTCCGCTATTGTGATTCATGACCGCCCAGAATCCTTCAGCGACTCCGTAGTCGGGTTTGATGGCGCAGGTCAGGTCGACAATCCCGCGGACGAGGTTCAGATCGCTCCCCTTATGAAACACCCCTTTGTGGGTCACCTTTGGGTCATAGGAGGTTGAATGCACACAGCCGATGAAGTTCTTCATGAACAGCGTAGTGCCAACGCTCCCGTGGGTTTTCAATACCGGTATGGTAATCAGGATATCTTTTTCAAGGACGGTTTTCGGTATGAAGACGCCTTTGCGGCGGCTCGGAGCTTTGTCCGATGTGCCGTCCCTGTCCCCCGGAGGAGTGAACTGTAACGCGCCTATCCCTGTCTTATACGGGTCGAAATCGGTAACATACACTCCCGCATCTTCATTGAGGTCGACTATGTCGACGACAGACTTGTTTTTTCCGTTGAGTTGCTCGACTATTTTTGTATAGGAAAGATTGTCGAATCCCTTGAACTCGTAATGCCAGCCGTCTATGTAGTTTCCGGGCTTGATCTTCCCTTTGGAATTATACCATTCCGCAGGACCCTCGGCTATAGTGATGCGGCGCGGCGCAACCTTTTCGATGAGATACTCGGCGACCGCTTTCACAACCCGCAGATCGGTTATCAGCGCGAGCGCGTCTTCGTCCCGTTCGAAATCCGGCGCCAGCCCCGGACGGCCATAGTATCCCTCCCGGGAAAGCCAGACTACCCGGACGATATTTGTTTTTATCACGACCCAGTTGTTCTTTTTTACAATTTTGGGCAGGCTCCGCGGCGATGTATCGCGGTCAAGGGCGAGCCAGACAATATCCCGAACCTGCTGGTAGGTAAGCTCGGCATCGAGAGGCGCCGGATTGCGGAGCTCCGGCTCATTGGATGCAGCAATGGTCACGAGGGGCTTTTCACCGACGGACGTTTGTTGTGCGGCGGAAGCTGCCTTTTGATGCGCCAACTGTTCCAGGCCGATTCCGCTCAATAAAGAACCTGCCGCGGTATTTTTTATGAATTCACGGCGTTTCATGGTTATTCTCCCCTGACATGTATGGATAATAGAGATGCCGATGCCCCGCTAAAGTAAGGAACTAATCAGACATGACACGAAATGAATAGATTCCGAAACAAGTTCGGCATGACATTTTCCAGTTACACATTTTTTTTCACCGGAGCAATAATGCAAATAAAACCTTTTTTCGTTTTTCATACAATTATTTTTTCACACCACACGAAGTAGTGGATAAAAGAGAGAAAGAACACCCACGTGTCCTTTTCTCTTAACAGTATGAAATCAGAAAAATATATTCTTGAAAAGGGACGAATTAAGAAAGAAGGAATGCCATGGAAAGATTTTCTGCCGGTGCTATCGATACGCTTGCGATATTTAAACGGTTGAAAAAAGCCGGTCTGCCCGAAGAAGCGGCCCGTGAGATTGCGATGATCATTAAAGAAGTGTTTGAAACAAACAAAGTCACGCGGTTCGAACTGGAACAAGTAAAAGTCAGATATTGACCTGAAAATCGAGCAGACTAAAACCGATCTGGTTCGCTGGGTGGCGGGTCTTATGATTACACAGGCGACGGTGATCGTGGTGCTGATTAAGCTCTTGTGATGATTTGACTGTTTTCCTCCGGACGGAACACAACCCCGGTTACAGTCCCTTATTTTTCATCCCAATGCTATACACCGCTCCGCCCACAGTAATAAAAAGCGTTCTTTTTTCTTTTCCTCCGAAACAGAGATTCGATGGACGAGCGGGTGTGGGGATTTCGTCGATACGTTTACCTGCGGGATCATATACCGACACATGATTCGAGAATGGAGTGATATACACATTGCCTGCTTCATCCACCTTCACACCGTCATATCCCTCATCGGCGAATATCTTTTTATCCTTCAGGGTTCCGTCAGGATTGATCGTATAAACGTAAGTCTTGTTTGTCCCCGAGTCGGTTACATACAGCCTGTCGCCTTTGGGGCTGACAGCCACCCCGTTGGGAAACTGAAGATCACTGGTAACCCGTACGATTTTCGAACGGTCGGGAGTGATATAATAGATGTGATCTCCGGCTTGTTCAAGGACTTCCTTGCTTCTCATGCTGTGATCGGAAAAGTAAATCCCCCCTTTGGCATCGATACAGGCGTCATTCGGTGCGTTCAGCTTTTTGCCTTCGTAGGAATCCGCAAGCATGGTCTCTTTGCCGTCGGGGGCTATCGCAATGACACTGCGCGCCCCTGTTTCACAGACAACGAGGTCTCCCCCGGCAGTGAACACCAGACCGTTGGCGCCGCGGGTATCCACGCGGAATACCTCGAGGCCCTTTTCCGGCGACCACATGAGAATGCGTGAAGACGCTCGATCGGTGAAATATACTTTCCCATCTTTTCCCCAGGCCGGCCCCTCGGTGTACCGTAATCCCTCGGCGATCTTTATTAATGCAGCGCCCTGAGCGACAGCCGGGTGATCGTTTTGGGATTCACTGCGCAGTGGAGTAACCAGATAAGTGAAGCATCCCAAAGCTGCTGTCAGCAGTCCTAAAAACAGTTTCTTACTGTAACCCATAGTATTGCCTCAAAGTATAAAGTTTTAAAAAAGATTGTCCGAACCACTGATGCGAGTGATTCATATGATAAAAGATGATGAAAAGATATAAAGAAAGAGGCTTTTGCAAAAGGCTCAAATAGTATAAGGTTTTTTAGGGAGCGGGGGAAGGGAAAGTTGGGGAAGCCGCCCTATATCGGTTCCACCGGACGTTATATCGAATCGCGCCGGGCTTTTTTGGCTTTTGCAGCATACTCGCGGGCCTTTTTGCTGTAGCCGAGCGCACGGTGGAGTTCGGAGAGATGATTGTACGAAATAAGAATATGCGGATGATGTGAAGGCACCTTTTTTTCCAGAATGGAGACAGCTCGCTCCTCATAGGTAACTGACATTGCAAGATCGCCTTCCGCCTCGAACAGCGTCGAAAGATTGTGATACGATGTGGCGAGTGATGGATGGTCCGGCGGAAGAATCTTCTCTCGGATACCAAGGGCCTTTTCCGAGAAGGAGCGCGCGTGTTCGAGGTCGCCCGAATCCCGATAAATCAACGCAAGGTTGTTATACGATGTGCCGAGTGATGGATGGTCCGACGGAAGAGTTTTCTCTGATATGGCGAGGTCTTTTTCCGCGAACGAGCGTGCGCGATCGAGGTCGCCCAAATTCTGATAAATTACCGCGAGATTGTTATACGACGTGGCGAGTGATGGATGGTCTGGCGGGAGAATCTTCTCATGTATGCTAAGGGACTTTTCAGCGAACAAGCGTGCGCGTTCGAGATCGCCCAAATCTTGATAAATTACTGCGAGGTTGTTATACGATTTGGCGAGTTTGGGAAGGTCCGGCGTGAGAATCTTTTCCCAGATGCCGATCGCCTTTTCTGCGAAAGAGCGCGCGCGTTCGCGGTCGCCCAAATTTTGATAAATCATTGCGAGGTTGTTATACGACGTTGCAAGGGATGGATGGTCCGGCGGGAGAATTTTCTCCCGGATGCCGAGCGCCTTTTCAGCGAATGAGCGCGCGCTTTCAAAGTCGCCCAAATCCCGATAAATTGATGCGAGGTTGCTATACGACGTTGCGAG
>JAUYCD010000240.1 GCA_030692375.1 Candidatus Latescibacter sp.
CCGGGTGAGGTTTTTTTGAGCGTTGGCTATAACAAGATGCTTTTGCCGGATCATCATATCTTCTTTCCGAAGAATTGCTCACGCCTGAAACCCAACATCTCCACTAAGAACGGATTCACATCGACGATCATCCCTGTCTCAGCATCCAGGATCAAGATGCCGTCTCGCGCCGCTTCAAAGAGGCTCCGATAGCGGGCTTCTGAAACGATTAGCGACTCCGCACCCTTTCAGATTTCGATTCGGCGTGGGCTGTTGCTGTCGCGCTTAACCGCGGCTTGCTTTTTTTGCCCTGAGGGGATTTTACAATTTTCTCTGTGTGCTTCATTTTCACTCCTGAGATACCATTTCCCGGAACATCGATAATAATATATTTACACTTGCTATTTTGTCAAGCATAATTTATATTTTTAGTATATTCCTGATGAACCGGAAAAAAGAATGCCGAAAAATGTCACAACATAAGAACACTATAGCAACTTCTTAAGCGGTGAGTTCTTTTTCTTACATCATACAAAATTATCTTGTCATCTATTGAAAAATACCCCTTTTCACCGAACTGTAAACTGCCAGGCGATACTTTTTGTATTTCCAGCGCGGTCTGTCGCTTTTGCCTGCACCTCGTGCCGGCCGGAAGGGAGATTCTTTCTCATCATATACCTGACCAGATCGGAAGCAGGCATGTACTCACCGTAAACCGGCTGGCTGTCGACAGTCAGGGAGATGCTGTCCGAGCCTGCCAGCCCGGATTCATTATCTCTCACCCTGACTGCGATCTCCGGACGTCTTGCGGTGAGCAGGCTTCCCGGACGGGGAGAGACCGCTAAAACAACCGGCGCGATGCTGTCCACCAGAACTGCCACACATCCTGAACCCTTAAATCGAGCCGAAAAGTTTTTGCCTCTTATCTGACCGGAGAGGCAATGCCATCTTCCTCTATCTCCTCCCGCATAAATCAACGCATCGGCGGGAGGCTCTTCAGAAAGTCGGAAGGTGACGGCAGCGGAAGATTTGATCGGCTCATCTCCCCATTGCACCCGATATACAGGGGAGATGACGGTGAAACCTTCGGGAGTGTCCGTTTCCGCTTTGGTGACTTTTACCGGAACCGGGCGGTATACCGCGCCAGGGCTCACACGAAGCGAAAAAGAACTGTCGGATGAGCATATCTCACCGTTGAATGCCGTATCTACCAGGGTATAATTTACGAATTCGGTTGTTACGCTTTCCCGAAGGGAGGGCGAGCGCGCGCGGACATTGATGAAAAGAGCAGACTGTCCCATCCTGACTAAAGGGATACCGGCGATCCAGGAGGTTTCCCCGGTCGGTGTCATGGTCAGCTCTTTTTTCCTGCCGCCGGTCTCTATAAACCAGAACGAAGGGAGCGAAGCCAGAGGCCCGGAAGCGGTCAGAAAAATCACTGCCCGGTCATGGAGAAACTTCACATTCAGATTGATTACTCTTTTGTCTTGTGAGTTTTGGGAGAGAGGATCGTACCGGAGTATGCAGGGGAGAGACCTTGAAGTATCGCGGGCAATCAGAAAGACCTTGCAGGTCATGGGGTTATCGCCCATCGATTCACGGATATCGCATTCCTTTTCCCCTGCCGGGATGGAACGGTCAAGTTTCCAGACAGCGCCGTTCCTTTTCCATATTTCCACACGATCCAGAACATCCGCGGAGTGTTTTCCCCCCACCCGCAGTATCCCTCCCGGCATGAACTCGCAGGCGGTAAAAACGGGCCTCGCTCCATAGACGACGGTAAGAGTCTTTTCTGCATGGTTGCCTGAAAAATCCGCAGCTTCCACACGGAGGATATGCTGTTTGGCCGGGAAGGAAGGAAATATGAAAAGTAACCCATCTCCCCGGTAGAACTCAAGAGGATTTCCATCCCGCCGGAACAAGGCCGATAGAATTCCCCGTGCGCCGTATGAATCTCCGGAAAGGTAATCGAGCCCGCCGTAACTGTTTTCTTGAGCCAGGAGCCGGTCGTAGGTTTTGGAAAAAACCATAGTGGAATCTACTGTGAGAGAAGCGCTGTAGATGCCCGTGTGGACTAGCGATTCGCCGAGCCGATCGGAAAAAGCGGCGACGACGCCGATTCTCCCGGTAAGATGCAATTTCTCCCCGGAGCGGGGATTATATCGTACCGGCAGAGGAGAGCTGTCAACAGAGCTGTTCCGGTCGAGCGGTACCAGGAGCACATCTCCTATCTCCGGCGGAACTGAATCTGTCGTTGTAAGCCCCTGGCCCAGGATATTCAGGAGGGTGTCATCGCTGTCCTTGAGCTCCATGTGCAGGTGCGGAGTGCTGTTGCCGCTGTTTCCCGACCAGCAGATAACCTCTCCCTTCCGGGCGCGGAGCTCCTGAGGTTTCAGGGTCAGCTCCACATCCCAGGAATGCTCTTTTTCCCGAAGGTCTTCCAGGCGTTCCTCGATAACCGGCAGGAATCGGGACAGATGGGCAAACACTACCGTTTTACCGCTGTCCAGGGTGAAACAGAGCATTTTACCGTATCCGAACGGTGAAGTGGCCGCTTTGGAAATGAAACCTTCGGAAGGAGCATACACCCTTTTCCCGATTACTCCATCGGAAGTGAAATCAACGCCGAAATGAAATCTCCCGGGACGCGGCTCGGCAAATGTAGAGGTAATTATCTCTTTTGCATCGATGGGCCAGATGAAATCCTCTGCCAGGGAGAAAGATACCGTGTTAAGGGATCCAATACAGAACAGGAGCAGGAAAAGATGAGAGCGCATTATACTGTAAGACCTTGGGTAACAGGAATACATTTTTTTTATAATACTCACAAGTTAGACAGAGGTGCAAGATGTTTTATGGCATTGTGCAAATTTTCGGTTGATTTCAACACAATAAAACAGTAAATTATTACGCTTGAAGGTATTAAATCTCGAAAATAATGCATGGCATACTGTATAGAGGAGCGAATGAATGTTAAAAACACTGAGGTCGAGCACCAAATGGGTGATGATCACCGTCGCGGTTTGCTTTGTGGGCATGATGGTTTTTGCCTGGGGTATGGATATTACCGGCAGGAAGACCAGGAGCGGGCTTTCCGCGCATTATCTGGGGGCTATTAACGGGCAGAAGATAACCTATGATACCTATAATCGCCTCCTCCAGCAAAAACGTGAATCGACGGGCCAGAAACAGCGGACGACTCTTGACCAGGACCGTCAATTGCAGGACGAAGTCTGGAATGACATAGTTACCCAAACTCTGGTAGAGCAGGAAATTCAAAAAAGGAAGATTACTTTTACCGATAAAGAGCTGGTAAATTTCATGCTCAATTATCCGGTGCAGATTGCCCAGCAGATCCAGACTTTCAAGAATCCAGACGGTACTTTCAGCATCGAGAAATATCGCTCATTCCTCCAGAATCCCGCCAATCTGAAGGATCCCCGGAGCAAACCGCTCGTGGATTATATAGAGACGCAGGCCAGGACATCGCTTCCTCTCGTCAAATTCCAGAGAGAGCTGACCGGAGGGATTGTCATCCCCGATGTGAAGGTCCGGGGAAAGTGGCTCATGGATAATGAGATGCGTAAAGCGGAATGGGTGTTTTTACCGATTTCTCGTCTGAATAATGTTGGACGAACTCTTGACTCCAAGACAGTTCAGGCACATTATGACAAACATAAGGCCGAGTATAAACGTGACGAGGCGCGATCTGTGGACATTGTTTTCTTCAGGCTTGAACCGACTCCTCAGGACAGCGCCGAAGTAGTGGACCGCGCCAAGGTCATCTATGAGCGTGCAATGAAGGGTGAGGATTTCGCCGAGCTTGCCAACGGTTATTCCGAGGATCCCGGTAACGCAGGCCCGGACGGCAAGGGAATAGGGGGGAATCTGGGATATATTACCCGCGGGAGAATGGTGAAGCAGTTCGATGATGTAGCATTCAGTCTGAAACCGGGCGAAATCTCACCACCGTTTCAAACTCAGTTCGGATATCACATTGTGAAGGTTGATTCGGTCAAATACAAGGAAGAACCGGCAACTGCAGCCAAGAAGGGTAAAGCGAAGCCCAAAACTTCTCCGACCGAAGTCGACCAGGTAAAAGTCAGCCATATTCTCCTGAAAATCGAGCCGTCCACTCAGACCCGCGATAAAGTGGAAAACACTGCCAATTCCTTTTACGAGAGCGTAAATGGCGGGCAGGATTTCGCCGCCCAGGTAAAAAAATCCAACCTTCAGACAGTGCGCACCCCCCTGTTTCAGAAGAAGGACATGTATGTTCCCTATATAGGCGGCTCCCTGATGCTTGTCAACCGGGTCTTCCATGCCGGGCAAGGCGATGTGCTTACGCGGCATCAGGTTGACCAGGGATATTTCATCATCAGAGTGGCGGAAGTGAAACCGGCGGGAATACCATCTCTCGAAGAGGTCAGGAATCAGGTGGAGGCCGAGGTCCGTGACGAGGTCCGCATTCAGTATGCCGCCGATTTCGCCTCCCGTGTTCTGGAACGTATGAAGGCCGGTAAGACCCTGCCGGAAGCTGTTGCGGCCGATTCGGTCAAGACCGCGGATGTAAAGAACAACATAGTCAGCCGCGGGGGTGCGGCGGAAGGACTCGGCGCCATGAATCCGCTTGTCGCCAAGTTGTTCACGCTTAAAAATCCCGGCGAAAATACAGGCGTGGTGAAATCCGAAACGGGAGCAGGGATCGCAGTGCTTGAGGAAAAGTTTCCGGTGGATGATACCAAATTCCAGACTGAGCGTGAACA
>JAUYCD010000241.1 GCA_030692375.1 Candidatus Latescibacter sp.
TCTAAGCGAAAGTTGGGTATCTTCTCTCATGGCAGGCTCAACTCATTTGTATTGTGTTTGTTCGTCGTTATTTGTCTAACTACAATATAATACAATATATTAGTTGATGCACTGCCTTTTTTTATGAATAATCCGGGTTAACGACATACCTGTTAAATATTTTCCTCATTCTGCTAATATATAATTTTTTCGATGAATGAGCTTTGTGAAAAAGTTAAAATATAGAAAAAGTTTTGCCAAATCCCCATATTTTCACTAAGTTAGTCTTCACCAATCCGAACAGGGAGCAAAAGTGAACCGTACCGTATCCGTAATTATGCCCGCTTTCAACGAAGGCCGGTGCATTTACGACAATATCCGCCTTACCTGTGAAATCCTGGCCGAGGCCGGGATCACAGCCGAGATTGTGGCGGTCGATGACGGTTCTTCCGACAATACCCTCGCCGAGATCGAGCGCGCCGCGCAGGCCCTCGAGAATGTCAGGGCAGTCCGTAATCCCTACAACATCGGGAAGGGTATGGCCCTCCGGAGCGGGTTCGAGCATTCCACCGGTGAG
Source organism: Candidatus Latescibacter sp. (assembly GCA_030692375.1). Lineage (NCBI taxonomy): Bacteria > Pseudomonadati > Candidatus Latescibacterota > Candidatus Latescibacteria (ex Chuvochina et al. 2023) > Candidatus Latescibacterales > Candidatus Latescibacteraceae > Candidatus Latescibacter > Candidatus Latescibacter sp. The sequence continues at coordinate 557 of JAUYCD010000241.1, forward strand.
ATCGTGGTATTCCTCGACGCCGATCTCGACCTGCATCCCTCCCAGATTCAGACGCTTCTGGCCGTTCTGGAGGAAGGGCTGTACGACATCGTGGTGACCTCGAAACATCACCCGCAGTCGCAGTTGGATTATCCCCTTTCACGGAAAATCGCCAGTTGGATATACTTCATATTCATCAAGACCCTGTTCAACCTGCCTGTCCGTGACACACAGACCGGCCTCAAGGTTTTTCGCAGGAAAGTACTCGAGGATGTGTTCCACCGCCTCCTGGTCAAAAAGTTTGCCTATGATATCGAGCTTTTGGCGGCGGCGGTACGGTTCGGTTACCGGGTGAAAGAGGTTCCGGTGATCCTCAATTTCAAACGTGAGCTGAAATGGGGAAGAATACGGTTCCCCGATGTCATGAGCCTGTTTATCGACACCCTGGCCATTTTCTACCGGCTTCGAATCCTGCACTATTACGACATGAAGCGCCCTCCGCTGCCCGTTCGCTTTCCCAAGGTTCTCGTGGCAATCCGGGGCTGTCCCCCATCGGAAGACGTAGTCAAACGGCTGACTTTCGAGGGAAACGTCCGTATCGCCTGCCTGAGCAAAACCGGCGGTTTCGGAGAAGAGACTGGGGAAATCCTCTTCTTTCATGGAGAGGAATCCCTGAGAAACTGGCTGAAGACTCAGGGGAGCGAAGTGGAGATTGTCGGACTGCTCTCCTCCGAATGCCTTCCGCTCGGAAACTGGGTGAAAAATGCGGTGCGGAATTTCCAGGATCCCGGAGTTAATGCGGTTTGCGGACCGGTGATTCCCGGCCCTTTTTCCACCTTCCTTGAGAGAATAGCCGGAATGGTGTTCCCTACCCTGCTGACCCGTGGAACCGATACCCGCCTTTACTCGTATAAACCGATGCGCATGACGGGGAAGGGATTGTCCGATAACATCTTTCTGCGGGCTTCCCTGTTTCAGGAAAAGCAGGCGGGAGCCAACAGTCTTTCCTGGGTGAACAGTTTCGTATATGACCGGAATACCGCCGGCAAGATGCGGTACGATCCCGATGTAGCGGTCTCGAAACCGGTTCCGCCTCTCTTTTTCCCCTATATGCGCATGGTTTTTCATATGGCGTACCGTGAAGGCTTTTTCTTTTTCGGAAGGTATGGTTCAGGAAACCGGTTCTGGGAGGCGTTTCCGATGGTTATGGCGCTTTTGATTTTCGTCGGCTGGCTGACGCTGCCGACCGATTTATATGGAGGAATCATCGCTCTCTACCTGTGCATGATTATCGTTGCCGGGCTGTTTACCTTTTCGCTCTCTTCAGCGCCGCCGGTCATGCTGGGAATACTCTGCGACCATGCGGCGAGGGCGGCCGGTTTCACTGCGGGGATGCTGGCAAGGGTGAAAGAGAGAATGTTTGCCACGGATCACGCGGATATACGCGGATAAAAATTAAAAAACCATTAGACAGGATTTACATGATTTACTAAGATTTTTTCTCGTTTCATTCTAATCTTGTAAATCTTGTTAATCATGTCTAATATTTTCTTTTTGCTTTTCTTCTTTGCGAACTTTGCGAGAAATTAAACCCATGTCCTTCCCCAACGGAAAATCCATCGTATCGGTCAAACATACCTATTTCGAGTCCGCGGGCACTCCCGAGGCTGAAATGGTGCGCTTCCTGAAAGGGAAGGCCGCCTCGATTCTCTCCATCCGTCACCCTTTTCACGATGCGGTGCAGATTCCGCTGAACACCAAAGCGGTCGAATACGGCCCGGACGGAAATGTCACCCGTGAGACAACCGCTCCGGCGGTGCATGGGAATGCCTTGCTTTTTTATCTGAAAGACCTTATTCTTTCCGTATATTATGTCATCCGGAGCGGGAAGAAATACGATCTCTATGTCGGCTCGGACAACCTTAACTCGCTTGCAGGCATCGTGCTCCGAATGCTCGGCAGGGTGAGGCGCGTGGCGTTCTATGTCATTGATTTCACCCCGGCGCGTTTTCCGGGAAGGCTGATGAACGCCGTTTACCAGGCGATCAATAAAATCTGCTGTTATCACGCCGATGTGATATGGAATGTTTCTCCGGCGATGACCGAAGGCCGTGAGCGAATAGGGATTCGGGCATCCCTTTCGGCGCCGCAGATCACTGTGCCGCTGGGCTGCGATTTCAGGAAAATTCAGATGGCAGGCGGCGGGGTGCGGGACCCCCGCGTAATCGTCTATTTCGGCGCGCTCCGTGAGGAGCACGGCCCCGGTCTTATCCTGGAGGCTCTCCCCGCCATACTGGAGAAAATCCCGGATGCCCGTGTGGTGTTAGCTGGCGGCGGGGAACTGCGGGAAAAGCTTGAAAACCGCGCCCATGAGTTGGGACTGGCTGACCGGGTATGGTTCACAGGATTTATTTCTTCCGATGAGGAGGTATACCGCATTCTATTAGAATGTGGGCTTGCGCTGGCTACCTATCCGCCCGAGGATGGAACCTACAAGCGATACTGCGACCCCGGCAAGGTCAAGATATACCTTGCTTGCGGCCTGCCGGTGCTGATTACCGATGTTCCCGCAGTCGCCCGTGAGATCGCCGAAAGGGGCGCCGGAGCGATTGTTGAATATGACCCAAAAAACCTGGCAGAGGCGGTTACCGGTATTCTCCTGAATCCGGCGGAGCAGGAAGTCATGCGGGAAAGAGCGCTGGCCCTGGCCGCCGAATACGACTGGGATGCCATTTGGGAGCGGACATTCGGAGAGATGGAGAAACTCTTCACCTCTCCAAAAGGATGAAGGATGAAATTGACAGGATTAACAGGATACAATAAAAGCATATCAAAATTATAAATACGAAAATTTAGACAGGATTAACAAGATTAACAGGATTTTGAAAGAACAAAAGTGTTACAGTATTTTCCATTTGACAATCTTGTGATCGGATATGCCGAAACAAGTTTCAAAACAGCATGACATAATCTGGAAAAATAAATCTTGTAAAATCTTGTAAATCCTGTCTAAAAATAGGATTATTTTTATGAAAAAAATATCGGTCGTCATCCCCCTCTACAACGAGCGGGAGAGTCTTGAAGAGCTCCACGGAGAAATTGTCGCTTCTCTTGCCCCGATGCAGGAGGACTACGAGATCGTGTTTGTGGATGACGGCTCCACCGACGGCTCGTTTGAAATACTCTCTCGGCTCCGCAATCAGGACAGCCGGGTGAAAGTCATACGGTTCCTGGCGAATTCAGGGAAAGCCGCCGCGCTCCAGGCCGGATTTGACGCCGCCGAAGGGGAGTTCATCATTACCATGGATGCCGACCTTCAGGATGACCCATCGGAATTTCCCGCGCTTATCGCTGCTCTCAATGGCGGCCTGGACCTGGTTTCCGGCTGGAAGAAAGACCGCTGCGATCCTCTTTCCAAAACAGCGCCCTCAAAATTCTACAACATGGTGGTCCGGTATTTCAGCAAACTCAAGCTTCATGATTTCAACTGCGGGCTGAAAGCCTATCGCCGCGAGGTGGTGCAATCCTTCCGAGTCTATGGCGAGCTGCACCGCTATATTCCGGTGTTGGCCAAATTCAACGGCTTTCGGGTGGGGGAGATTCCGGTCTGCCATCATCCCCGCAAGTACGGTTCCTCCAAGTACGGGATGAAGAGGTTCATTGCCGGTTTTCTCGACCTTCTCACCGTGATTCTGCTCACCCGGTACACCTCCAAACCGCTGCACTTCTTCGGCTCGGTCGGGCTGGTGTTCTGTTTTATCGGAGGGATCATCAACCTCTATATCGTAGTGCTTTTTGTCAAAAGCGGATTCCTTAACATCCAGGGGAGACAGCCGCTCCTTGTCGGCGGCGTTTTCCTCTTCCTGCTCGGTGTGCAGTTCATTTCGACCGGGCTTCTTGCGGAGCTTATCACGCACAGCAGGATGGAAAAACAGAGCACCTACCGTATCGATCCGGCATCCGGCCCATGAAAGTCTGCACTCTCACCCATACCTATCCCAGGTTCCCGCACGACATAAACGCCCCTTTTGTCGAGCAGCTCATGGAGCATATCTCCCGGCTGGGAAACGAGGTTTCGGTGCTCACCGCATACGACCCGGAGTGGAACCGCGAGCCCCAAGACCATACGGTCGATCTCCGCACCTACCGCTATATATGGCCGGAGAGCCTCCATATACTCGGCTATTCGAGGACCATAGAGGGGAATGTCCGTTTCCGTAAACGGGTGATGCTGCTATCGCCGTTCCTGTTCTTCTTCGCATGGCGGGCTTTTCTGAAGCTCGTGCGTAAGAAGAAACCCGATGTTCTCCATGCGCACTGGATACTCCCGAACGGGTTCATCGCGGGGCTGGCTGCCCGCGCCACAGGCATACCGCTCCTGATTCAGCTTCACGGCTCCGATGTATTCACCGCTGAAAAAAATCCGCTTTTCAGGCGAATGGCACGGTTTGCCGCCGAAAGCGCCGCCTACATCACTACGCCAAGCCCCGATCTTGCCGCAAGGCTGGGAGCTATCGGGGTGGACACCACCAAAATCGGGCTGGTGCCCAACACAGTGGAATCGAATTTTTCATCTGATGTGACTCCCGCCGAGGCGGCCCGGCTGAAGGAAAAGCTGGGCATTCCGGACGGCTGCCCGGTGATCCTGGCCATGGGACGGATGGTGCATGTCAAGGGGTTTGCCTATCTTATCGAGGCGTTTGCCCGGATTACCGAAGATTATCCCCGGGCCAGGCTGGTGCTTGCCGGCGGGGGTGTCCTCTTTGAGGAAATAAAGGCACAGATAAGGCAACTGAACCTTGAGAACCGGGTGAGCCTGCCGGGAGCTGTCCTGCGCGGAGAGGTTCCGGTGTATTTCAAAATCGCCGACCTCTTCGTCGTTCCCTCTATCCGTCACGAGAGCGGGGCGGTGGACGGCCTCCCGGTGGTCATTCCCGAAGCGATGGCGGCGGGGCTTCCCATTATCGCCTCTCAGGTCGGCGGCATTCCGGTGCTGGTGCGGAACGGGTGCAACGGTATACTTGTGCCGGAACGAGACCCTGTCGCTCTCGCTGAAGCCATGCGAACCCTTCTGGGAAGTGCGCAGCTCTGCAGCGGATATGGCGCACGTGCCCGCAGTATCATCGAGAACAGCGTCAATTATGACTGCATCGCCAGGTATTATATAAGCCTTTATCGGGAACTTATATACCGGACTTCTGCCGCTGAAATTCCGCCGTTCGAGATACTTGAAAAAAGGATTCCATGAAAGGTTACAGGGCGCTGTCCCTGTTCGTCAGGCTGACACTTGCTGTCGCTGTTCTTTTTTTCGTTATCAGGGCGGTTCTGAACAATTGGGCGGAGGTCAGGTCCTACTCATGGGACTTTAATCCGACGTTTCTGGTTTTGTCGGTGATGGTATTTCTGGGTGGATATATTTTCCTTGCCTGGATTTGGGGAAGAGTCCTTTACTCCGCCGGCCATCCGGTTTCTTTCGGAGCCGCCTGGGACATATATTTCATCGGCAATCTGGGACGCTATATTCCCGGCAAGGTATGGACGGTTGCGTTCACTGCCTACGTGGCGGAGAAATACGGCGTTCCGGCGGTCGCAGCAGGAACATTATCCGTTTTTGCGCAGGCTTATTCGGTAATATCTTCATTGGTGATTTTTGCGCTGTTCTTTATATGTAACGGGTCTCTTCTGAAGGGAATTCCGTTGGAATGGACAGCGCCGATTTTCATCCTGGTACTGCTCATTTTCCTGGCCCCTGGAAACCTGGGGCGGGCGCTCAATTTCCTTCTGGCCAGGCTGGGGAGAGAGCGGTCCTCGATAAGGCTGGATACAATCGGGGCGTTAAAAATCATGCTCTGGTATTTTCTCTCCTGGCTGGTATTCGGCGCGGCATTCTGGCTTTTTATGATAGCTATTACCGGCGACCGTTCGCTTCAGCCGTTTTTCCTCACCGGAGTGTTCGTGGTGTCGAATGTTACCGGTTTCCTGGCGGTGTTCACGCCGGGAGGGCTGGGAGTCAGGGAAGGTATAATGGGCCTTCTGCTCGCCGGATACATTCCCGCGGGAGTGGGGATCCTCGCGGCATTCCTGCTGCGGCTTTTGACCACAATGGTTGAATTGAGTTGTGTGGCGTTTGTTCTGATACGAAAGGGATCTTTGTATGGCAAAGAAAAAACGGCTCTCCCCGGGAGTTGAAAAAACGGGCCTGCCGAAAGAAGAAGAGCTGCAAACTTCGGCTGCGGGCGGCTTTCTATCAGGCCGGTACGCCAAATGGGCGTTTTTCGCCGTGTATTTCCTGCTGACCCTTTTCCTTTTCCGGGATTTCATCTTCTCTGACCAGATGCTTTTCGGCAGCGACACAATCCCCGACGGCGTCTATACCCGCCAGTTCCTCAAGGATTATCACCATGAGTTCGGCGGAATTCCGCGCTGGAACCCGTTCATTCTCGGCGGGCTGCCGTTCATAGACGCAATGCACGGCGACACTTTTTATCCGGGTGCATGGATACAATTCACGATGCCCATTTTCCGGGCGCTTGGGCATAAGCTTGTCTGGCATGTATTCCTGGCCGGAGTTCTCATGTATTTTTTCCTGAGGACTCTCCGCATCCGCCGTGAGGTCTCGTTCCTGGGCGGGCTGATGTACATGCTTGCGCCCTCTTTCGTCTCGCTGGTTTTCCCCGGGCATGACGCCAAGATGTATGTGATCGCGCTCCTGCCGCTCGCTTTCGCCTTCCTGGAATCGGGCATGAACACCCCTCGCCTCTATAAATTCGCGGGGCTGGGCGGCGTAATGGGGCTTTTGATACTCACTTCGCACATACAGATGAGTTACTATGCATTCTGGGCGCTGGGTCTCTATTTCCTTTTCCGGCTCTACGAGATGAGGAAGGAAGGAATGCCCGCCCTGGCGGCAAGAACCGGTCTTTTCACCGGAGCGGTGCTGCTCGCGGTGGCACTCGGTTTCGTCCAGCTCTTCCCCTCGTACAAGTTCACCACCTCCCAGTCGGTGCGCTCCGGCGCCGAGCGCACCAGCTACGAATACGCCACCTCCTGGTCGATGCACCCGGAAGAAGCGGCGGGGATGCTCGTTCCCTCATTTCAGGGATTCCAGGCCGGTCTGGATAAAAACCTGTACTGGGGGAAGAATCCTTTCAAGCTCAACTCCGAGTATAACGGCATCCTTCCCATCCTGTTTGCGGTGCTGGTTCTGATCGCCCGGCGGAACAGCCGTACATGGTTCTTCCTCGGCCTGGGAGCGCTCGCTCTCATATACGCTCTCGGGGCTGCCACCCCTCTCTATCATCTCTTTTATTCCTTTGTCCCGGGGGTTAAAAATTTCCGCGCGCCGGGGATGATCATTTTTCTTTTCTGTTTCTCCCTGGTTGTTATGTCCGCGCACTATCTTTCGGCTCTTATAGACGGAAAAACCGGCGGAAAAGGTCTACCCGGCAAAGGCCTGCTTTACGCCGCCGGAGGATTATTTTTTGCTGCGCTCATCATGAGCATTATGGGGAAAAGCCTGTTCAATCTCTGGACGAGCGTGTTTTACAGCGACCTGCCCTCCAACAGGGCGGAAGCCATGGCATTGAATGTCCCCTATTTCATGCGCGACCTCTGGCGGGTGACTCTCCTTGCCGGGGCATCCCTTGTCGGGCTCTGGATGTTCCTGTCGAAAAAAATAGGAGTACCGGCATTCATCGTACTCCTTGCTCTTGTGACCATTTTCGATGAGGCGCTGGTCTCCGGCCGGTATATTGCGGTTACTGACCCCCAGACAAATCCTGAGCTCGCCCCCAGCCAGACTGTCATGGATGTTAAGAAGCTGATGGAGAATAATCCCCCCTTCCGGGTTCTGGGCATGTTCAGCGGGAAAAGGTCCAAAAACTATTATGCCATGTTCGGCATCCAGGCAGCCGATGGTTTCCATAACAACGAGTTGAAAACTTATGAGCTCTTCAGCGGGGGGGGAATGTTTACCAACTACCATGAGAGGTGGCTGGATGGAGGTAAATTCACCCCGGAAGAGATACCCCGTAATAATTTTCTGAAAGTGGCGGGGGTAAAATACATCCTCCTTCCCATGAAAGAGGGAGAGGCAAGCCCGGTGGAGAATTTTGGGGCGCTCGACCGGGCTTTCATAGTGCACAATTTCACGCTGGCTAAAGACGATACCTCCGCGGTGAGCATGTTGAAAACCGGTTTCGATGCCGGGAAAACGGCCATTCTGAACGAGGCACCGGAAATCGAAATCTTCCCTCCCGCCGATACCTCAAGGGTCTCCCGTGTTGAAAACATGGTCTATACCACCAAAGGCATGACGGTTAAAGCTGATTTTGCGGCGCCGGGACTCCTGGTTGTTTCCGACAACTGGGTTCCCTGGTGGAATGCTATTTTGGACGGAAAGCCGGTGAAAATCCATCGGGCCTATGTAACATTCATGGCAGTCGCCTGCCCGGCGGGGAGGCACGAGATTACTTTCACCTTCCTGTCGGCGCCGTACGAAACGGCAAAGAAAGTGACTTTTGTCTCGCTGGCTTTCATTGTGCTCGTCCTGTGTTCCTCCGGTGTGGTTGGATACCTCAAGCGAAAGAAAATGGTGCGATGAGGATTCTGGTCACCGGGTCTTCAGGAAGGATCGGGAGAGCGCTCCTTTCTTCACTGCCCCTCGACATGGAAGCGGAGGTTCTCCTGGATTCCATGGATCAGTCGCGGACTTTTCTTCCCTGGTACCGGTCGGATATCTCGGACCGCGGCAAGACGGTCATGGCCATTACCTGCGCCAGTCCGGAGGTGGTGGTTCACCTGGCTGCGGCGACCGATGTAGATGAGTGCGAGCGGGACCCTGATAAGGCCTTCCGGGTCAACCGTGACGGCGCCCGGAATGTCGCCGAAGCCTGTGCGAAATGCGGCGCGGGGATGGTATACCTTTCCACCGATTACGTGTTCGACGGCCTGGCAGGTCCCTATACCGAGCTGGATGAGCCGGCCCCGATCAATGTGTACGGCCTCTCCAAGCTTGAGGGGGAACGTGCGGCGGCGGACATGCTCGATGATCTGGCCGTGGTGCGGGTCAGCGTTCCGTTCGGAAGGAGAAGAAATGGCGCACATAATTTCATCAGCCGTCTTCAGGAGGAACTTTCCGCCGGAAATACAGTCAAAGTGGTTACTGACCAGAGGACAACCCCTGCTTTTCTGGACGAACTGGCGGAATTACTCTGGACTATCATCAGGAACAGGATCAGGGGGGTCATCCATTACGGGACAAGCGACCGTCTTTCACGGTATGAGATGGCGGAGGAGCTCTGCCGTGTGATGGGGTATCCGGCGGAGCTGGTTCAGCCGGTGAAGACCGCCGACCTTCGCCTCCTTGCGAAAAGACCCCTGGAGAGCGGTTTTGTCACCGAGCGGGCGCGGGATATCCTGAAGTATCCTCCGGTCACGTTCCGTGAGGCTCTGACGATAATGGCGGGACAGTAAAACTCACCCCCCGGCCCCCTCTCTTATAAATAATAGAGGGGGAGTAAAAGACAGCTCAAAGGTAAGTCCCCCTCTATTGCTTGCAAGAGAGGGGGATTTAGGGGGTGAGTTAATTCATCCATGGAGAATCACATGAAAGGTCTGGTCATCATTCCGACCTACAATGAAATTGAGAACATCGAGGCGATCACCCGTGCGGTGCTCGACCTGCCGTACGATTTCCATATCCTTATAGTTGACGACAATTCCCCCGACGGCACCGGGGAGATCGCCGACCGTCTGGCGGCTGCGGACAGCCGTATCCATGTCCTTCACCGTAAGAAGAAGGAAGGTCTCGGGCCTGCCTATATAGCGGGATTTCAGTGGGGGCTCGCCCATGATGGGTATGACATCCTGTTCGAGATGGACGCCGATTTTTCCCACCGTCCCGAATACCTGCACGATTTCATGAAAGCCATCGGGGATTCCGACCTTGTGCTCGGCTCGCGGTATATCAGCGGGGTCAATGTGGTTAACTGGCCGCTGGGAAGGCTTCTGATCTCCTATTTTGCCAACCGGTACTCGCAGATCGTCACCGGCCTCCCTGTGCGGGACGCCACCGGGGGATTCAAATGTTTCCGCCGCAAGGTTCTCGAATCGATAGACCTGGCGAAAGTCAGGAGCACAGGCTATGCTTTCCAGATAGAGATGTCCATGCGGGCCGCCGCCCGGGGATTTACTATAAAAGAAATACCGATTATATTTTACGACCGCACAAAAGGGACATCCAAGATGACCTTCCACATCGCCCGTGAGGCGGCATTTATGGTGTGGAAGCTCCGGCTGATGAAGATGATGGGGAAACTGTAATAAAACAGTGACAAAGCGACAGAGTAAAAAGATGCCGAAACAAGTTCGGCATGACACGTGTCATCCTGAACTCGTTTCAGGATCTATCATTTCCTCTGTCACTTTGCAACGCTGCAACTTGATTAGGAAACTGTAATGGACCTGTCCGTTGTCATTGTAAGTTATAATGTATCCTCCTTCCTGGATCAGACCCTCATGACTGTGGAGGAATCCGCCCACGGTCTCGAGTATGAGATTTTCGTGGTTGATAACGCTTCGGCGGACGACAGCGTAGACATGGTCAGGCGGAAATATCCGCAGGTGAAACTTATTGTGAACAGCGAAAACCGGGGATTCGCCAAAGCGAACAACCAGGCTTTCGGCCTGGCCGGGGGCAGGTATATCCTTCTTCTCAATCCCGACACCGTGCTGCGCAGCGATACGATCCCCGCCATGATCGGATTCCTCGACCGCCATCCCGAAGCCGGCGCCGCCGGGTGCAAGGTGATCAACCCGGACGGTTCCCTGCAGCTTGCCTGCCGAAGGGGATTTCCCTCTCCCGGAGTGGCGTTTTTCAAAATGGTGGGACTTTCCGGGCTTTTCCCCAAATCCAGGACATTCGGCGCTTACAACCTCACCTATCTCGATCCTGAATCGGTATCCGAAGTGGATGCCGTTTCCGGCTCGTTCATGATGCTCCGCAGGGAAGCTCTGGACCGCGCCGGACACCTCGACGAGGATTTTTTCATGTACGGCGAGGACCTTGACCTCTGCTACCGCATCAAGAAGGACGGGTGGAAAATTTACTATGTACCCGACACGGAGATCATCCATTTCAAAGGGGAAAGCACCAAGTCGGTGCCGACCATGAAGAGTATCCTTGATTTTTACACCGCCATGCATATCTTTGTGGAAAAACACCACGGCGGGGGAACGAAACTGTTCCCCCGGTGGCTGCTCATCACAGGCATCTATTTCCGCATGGCCTGGGGGTATGGCATACGGACGCTGACAAGGCTGAAAGAGCCGCTTTTTGACTTTTTTCTCATCAACATTTCCCTGGCTCTGGGTGTCATGATGCGGTTCGGAGTTTCTCTCGAAGAAGCGCCGGATTACACCGGCATGCAGTGGATAAGCATATTTCTGGTGTATTCGACCTTCTACATGACAACCTTCACCTTCCTTGGAATGTACCATCGATACCGGCATAACCCGGAGCGTGCGTTTTTCGGAGTGTTTATCGGTTTCCTGTTGAATGTTCTAATCGTATATTTTATCAAGGAATATAATTTTTCGCGGATTGCATCGTTTTACTGCTGGGGATTCAACTCGATATTCATTTCGGGCTGGCGGTTCGCCGCGCAGATGATGCGGTCGAAAGAAACCCGCATCAGGTTCAAGAAAGCGCTCGTGGTGGGCCGGATTGCCGATGCCGCCGCCTTCCGTAAGATGGTAAGCTTTTCGGAAACGGCGCCTTTCATTATCGTTGGCTGCGTCGAGGTTACTCCGGGCGCCCTTCGCGGCCGTGAAAAGGATGGAGTATACGTTCTGGGCCTGATCGATGAACTGCGGGATATCATTAAAGAATATGCGGTGGATATGGTGATCATGGTCGGCTCCAGCCTGCCCTATTCGAAAATTTTAAGTATTGGAAGCAAATTCGGTTCGATGACCCCGGAATTCAAACTGGCGCCGGAATTGAAAGTTCCCGGCGAAAACGCTCCGAACGGATCGGTCACACTGATCGATATCCATCCCGGAGGATTGTTCGGAAACAGCAGGAGATAGAAATGAAACAAAAAATGTGGAATACATGGCGGCTTCCCATCCTGTTATTCCTGTTCTTTTTTGGAAGCGGAGCAGGGCTGTCATTCCCGGCAGATAATCTAAACATCCTTGACAAGGATTATATCCGGAAATTCATCCTGGAAAAAGTGCGGAGCGATTACGTCGATTCAATAAACATCTCTACTCTTTATGATGGCGCCATCGAGGGGATGATAGACAAACTTGACCCCAATTCCAGCTACATGCCTCCTGAGACCGCGAGCGATTTCTCCATACTGGATAAGGATTATATCCAGAAATTCATCCTCGAAAAAGTTCGGAGCGACTATGCCGATTCGATAAGCATATCGACCCTTTATGACGGGGCCATCGAGGGGATGATAGATAAACTTGACCCCCATTCCAGCTATATGCCCCCGAAAACCGCCAGCGATTTCTCCGAAAAGATCCGCGGGGAGTTTCCCGGCATCGGCATCACATTCAAAATGATCAATAACAAGATCACGGTGATCGATGTGATCGAAGGCGGCCCTTCTGAAGCAGCCGGTCTGAAATCGCGTGACAAGATTGTTCAGATCGACGGCAAGGACGCCTCAGGGATTCCCCAGGATTCAGTCAGAGATCGCCTGCGCGGACCCTCCGGCTCCCAGGTCACCGTGCTGGTCGAGCGCCCGGGAGTTTCGAAACCGTTCTCCGTTCTTATCACCCGTGATTGGATCGAGATGAACAGCGTTTCCCATGCCTACATGCTTGACCAAACCACCGGATATATCGCGCTGACAGGCTTCAGTGTGAAAACTCCCCAGGATGTGGTAAAAGCGCTTCAAATGCTGAAATCGAAAGGGATGAAGCGGCTGGTATTAGATCTCCGCAACAATTCCGGCGGGGTGCTCGATTCGGCGGTAAGCGTGGTGAATCTCTTCATTAAAGAAGGGAAAATCGTCTATACCGAGGGAAGGAAAAAAGCCGATAATCATGTTTGGAATGCCCCGGGGAATGCTCCGTTTCCCGATCTTCCGCTCATAGTCATGATCAACCACGGGTCAGCCTCCGCTTCCGAGATTGTGGCCGGCGCGCTCCAGGACCATGACCGCGCTCTCATTGTCGGCCAGACCTCCTTCGGCAAGGGGCTTGTAATGAATCCCTTTAACATACGCGACCCGAACAATCCCGGCAAAGACAAATCCCTGGGAACGCTCGTCCTCACGGTCTCACGGTACTATACCCCTTCCGGCAGGCTCATCCAGCGGCCCTACGACAAAGGAAGGGAGGCATACATCAAAGCGGGATTCGATGATAATGACCTGAACGCAACCGATGCCGCAAGGACCGGGAAGCCGGTATTCCATACCGATCTGGGCCGTGATGTGTACGGCGGCGGCGGCATCTCTCCCGATGTCGTCCTCACCCCTATGAAACGGCTGAACGACATGGAAATCGCACTGAGGAATTCCGACCTGTTCTTCGAATTTGCGGATGAATATCTTCTTAAACATAATGACATCCCAAAAAATTTCTCCAATTTTCTCACCGATTACCATATTCCTTCCGGGGAATTGAATAATTTCCGAACCTTTATCGAGCAGAGAGATGTTCATATCGACAGTCTTACCCATTTCAATGATGATTTGAAAAAATTAACCGATAGATACGGCATCCCCAGGGAGAATCTGGCGGCCATACGGTCGCTTCTTTCCGGCAGCGGGGGCGACCCGGATAAAACCTTGTTCGAGCGGAGTCTCCCCACAATAGAGCGTGAGCTGAAGCAGGAAATTGCCCGTATGGTCTGGGGATCGGAGGAGCGGTACCGGGTGTGGCATGTCGATGATACCGAGCTGACCTCGGCGCTCGGAGATTTCGACCAGGCCAATGACCTCCTCACCAGGAGGCTGGCGTTGAAAAAAGA
>JAUYCD010000242.1 GCA_030692375.1 Candidatus Latescibacter sp.
AACCCGTATCGTCGGAGAATTACTCCTTGATAGCATCTATCTCGTTGAAATACTTACCATTCCTTTCGATAGATTCAAGACAATTACTCAAAAACAGCAACAGTTGTCTTTACCTCTCAAATTTTAACCGGACAGTTATGACATGACGACATAAATAATTGCGCATGTTTTGAGTGTTTAGATCCTGAAACGAGTTCAGGATGACACATGTCATGCCGAACTTGTTGCCGCTTCGCGGGAACGGTAAAACCGTTTCGGCATCTATTTTGGAGCAACTACTTCCCTTGCCCCCCGGGGGAAAGGGACAGAGGGTTAGGGGGCGGCCGATTTCGCACAGTTACTTTTGCTTTGACTCTTTTCGGCGGGATACTATATTTATTGTTTATATCCCCATACCGGAGAGGAGCGTAGTTTTTTTATGGGAAAAGATTCAGACAGGGTAAAAAGTCGGTTGAGGGAGATACTTGGTATTCTCCTCATCTGCTTTTCCATTTTCCTCCTTGTGGCTCTCCTGACCCACAACCCGGAAGACTGGCCCAATTCCTCACGGCGCGGGTATCCTTCTTCTAACATGGCGGGGCCGCTCGGCGCCTGGCTGTCTTTTGCCCTCCTTGCTTCCCTGGGATATTCCGGCTATGCGCTCCTGGCCTTGCTTATCATCATCGCCATCGTCCTTTTTCTCCATACAACAGCCCGCGTTATAGTGAAACCGGCGGCAATCCTCGTCACCTTCATTTTGTTTGCGCCGCCGCTGGTTACCCAGGTTTCGGATGCGCTCACCGGCAATAATACCCTGGCGACCCCGGATTTCACATACGGCGGTTTCATCGGCTGGTATATTACCGACCTGATGATAACCTACCTTGGCCGGGTCGGCGCATATCTGGCGCCGATTGCGGTGATCCTGATCGTTGTGGTGCTTACAACGAGTTTGAAGCCTTCCACAGCGGTCGAGGCGGTTCTCACCCTTTTCGGCGGCCGTAGGGGCGATGCGAAGCGCGAGAAACGAATAGCAGGGGGCGATGTACCGGAGCCTGAAGAGGGACTGGATGGCGACCTGGAGGAAGAAGGCGTTATGGATAATAATGAGGATCCCTTCCTCACCCCGGTGGAGGAGGAGCCGGAACGTCCACCCCCCCGCATACAGCCGACCATCATCAGTGCCCGGAACCCTGATCTTCATCCCGAAATCGCTCGCGGACCGATGAAGAGTCCGCTGCATCGCGCATCTATCAGACCGGAACCTGCCCCGGTGGAGTATGTGTTCCCCGGCCCGGGCATCCTGGACGAATCCCAGAACGATATTCCCTCCGAAAGCCGTGAGGAGATGCTGGAAAGAGCTCAGCGAATCGTTGAGAGCCTCAGGTATTTCAACATTGAATCCGAGGTGCGCCAGATCACTCCCGGACCGATTATTACCCGCTACGAGCTCACGCTGGCGCCCGGTGTCAAGGTCGGAAGAGTAGTAAATCTTTCCGATGACCTGGCGATGGCGCTAAAATCCAAGGGGGGGATACGGATTCTCGCTCCCATACCCGGCAAGGCGGCAATCGGCATCGAGGTGCCCAATAAAACACGGTCCATGGTGTACCTCCGTGAGGTAGTAGAATCGGAGGCGTTCGTCGAAAGCGACCAGCCCCTCCTCATGGGAATCGGAAAGAATACTTCGGGAGACCAGATAGTTGCCGACCTGGAGAAAATGCCCCACCTCCTCATTGCCGGTTCTACCGGATCGGGGAAGAGCGTCTGCATCCATTCACTCATCGCCAGTATTCTCATGAAGGCTCATCCCCATCGTGTGAAGATGATCATGGTCGATCCCAAAGTGGTGGAGCTGAGCGTTTATAATGCCATACCCCATCTTCTTACCCCGGTGATCACCGACCCGAAACGGGCTGCTAATGCGCTCAAATGGGCGGTGCGGGAGATGGAATCGCGCTACCGTCAGCTCGCTTCTCTCGGAGTGCGGGATATCGGGCAGTATAACCGGAAGGTGCATTCCCTGGCCGAAAGCGCCCAGGAGGGCAAAAAGGGAGAAATTCCGAAACTTTTACCCTTTATTATCATCATAATAGACGAGTTCGCCGATCTCATGGTGGTGGCTTCGAATGAAATCGAGGAATACATTGCCCGTCTGGCGCAGATGTCCCGTGCGGTAGGAATCCATCTGGTTCTGGCCACCCAGCGTCCCTCGGCGGATGTGATAACCGGGCTGATAAAAGCCAATTTCCCCTCACGGATTGCGTTCAAGGTGATGCAGGCGGCCAATTCACGTATCATCCTCGACCAGAACGGCGCCGACAAGCTCCTGGGAATGGGGGACATGCTCTTTCTCCAGGCGGGGAAACCTGAACCGGTTCGGCTCCACGGAGCATATATCTCCAGCGAGGAGAGCCAGCGCCTGGTGGATTTCGTGGCCCGCCAGAATATAGAAAAAACCGAAATCATCGCCGAGGATATGTTCGAGGAAGAATCGGAGGATGAAGAGAACAGCCTGGGCATGAGGGACCCGAATGCCCGTGACAGTTTATTTTTCGATGCGGCGCGTCTCGTGGTGCGTCATAACCAGGGTTCGGTGAGCCTTCTCCAGCGAAGGCTGAAAATCGGATATGCCCGTGCAGCGCGTCTTATCGATCAACTGGAAATGGCGGCAATCGTATCTCCCTACGACGGTTCCAAAGCCCGGGAGGTGCTTGTTGATGAAGAGTATATCGATCAACTGGAGAATGAAGGTTTATGAAAATAGAGTATTTCTTAACGTATGCGTATCGAGATAACTCAGGTAAAATGATAGAGAGCGCTCTGGAGGACACTCTGCTTGTTAGATCCCCCCTTTGTCCCTCCTTGTTAAGGGGGGAAAGAACCTCCTCTCCAAACTCCCCCCTTAACAAGGGGGGATGCCGAAGGCAGGGGGGATTTCTTTGCGAATACCGATCTTATCTCGATAGGCATGTATTAAAATTTCTATGGATCGCACTTGTAGTATCGAGTATAGCATGTATTCCGGCGGTGCAGGCCCAGACGTCCTCGCCGGACGCCGACCAGATAATGAAGAAGGTGAAGAAAACCCTGGACGGCATGTCCACGCTTTCCTGTTCTTTTGAATGGAATCATATTTGGAAAACAGTGGAGCGAAACCAGCACATCGAGGGGACCCTCCAACTTAAAAAAACCTACAAGTTGCGGGTGGAATATTCCGCCAAAACCATCGTGGTTGACGGCAAAACAGTGTGGTCATATTCTCCCAAAAACAAGCAGGTGGAAATAACAAAGTTTGAATCAGAGGAAAAAGAATTTCCCACGCCGCAGGGTATTTTTAAGCGGTATGCCGATAGGAAGGCAGCCCTTTCGGGAAATGAACAAGTGAACGGCCGCGAAACGTATATCATCACTCTTGCCGCCCAAGCGGCGGATGGGAAGAATGTTACTGTATGGGTGGACCGGACGTTGAATTTCCCGGTGAAAACGGAAGAAGTTTCCCCGAACGGCGATATTTCCACCTATATACTCTCGGATGTGCGGATCAACGGCAATATCAGCGATTCCGTATTTGCATTCACTCCGCCGGAAGGAACCGATGTAGTTGATATGAGGTAGAAAATGAAGTTGCAAAGTGACAGAGAGACAGAGTAACAAAGTGAAATGCAAAAAAATATGTTACTTTGACGTTTTGCAACTTTGTAGCTGTCTATTGATAAATGCAGAAGCCCTACTATTGCTATGCAAAAGCAGGGAACTCATTCGGCATGAACTGTACGTCTGAAAAAGGGAGGTTTTATATGATACGAAATTTCACACTTGAATATTGGCGTGACAACGGATGGTATGTCGGCAAATTGAAAGAAGTGCCGGGAGTATTCAGCCAGGGCATCACGCTTGATGAATTGGAAGAAAACATTAAAGATGTATATTCATTAATGATGGAAGATGAAGCTGAAATTCCCAACGCCGAGATTCATTTAAAGGAAATCGCGCGTTCTGAGTGTTTAGATCCTGAAACGAGTTCAGGATGACACGTGTCATGCCGAACTTGTTTCGGCATCTATCCAGGGTTCCTTTGCACCGTTACTGAGGAGTTATGCGAATTACCGTCCTTTTTTCGCTCATAGCCTGTTTAATCCCGGCAAACTGTCTTTATGCCGATGCCAGCCCTTACTGGGTGTTTTTCAAGGACCGTGGCGCGGTTAATGTCGCCCGAGAGGTCTCCGCGAAGATTGTCGCGGCGGATGAGCCGAAAAACACCGGCCGCCGGGCAAAGATACTGGGTAGCCGGATTTTCGATGAGCGCGACCTGCCGGTGAATCCCGGCTACATCGCCACTGTTGCAAAAATTTCTGGAAGCATCCGTACGGTCACCCGCTATTTCAACGGTGTGTCGGTCGACCTGGACGCTGGCGCCCTCACCCGTGTAGAGAGCCTTCCTTTCGTGCAATCGGTGAGGCCGGTGGAATCCTTCCGCGCGCCCGAAAAACCGGCGCCGGCTCTGCCTTCGATCAAGAAAACTCCCTCCGGGAGAGAAAAACCGGCGGAATTATCGTACGGAAATTCCTTTGAACAAATCAATCTGATCAATGTCATTCCCCTCCATAATAAGGGATACCTTGGCGACGGTATCCGTATCGGTATCCTGGACAGCGGGTTCGACAATCTCGGTCACGCCGCCTTCGACAGCATCCGTATCTCCCATCGCTGGGATTTCGTAGGAAAAGACGGGGATGTCGGCGGCGACGATCACGGCGCCCAGGTTCTTTCGGTCATGGCCGCTCTGGACCGTGGGAACATGATCGGAGCGGCGCCTCATGCCACTTTCCTGCTCGCCCGTACCGAGATCATCAACGAGGTGGATACCAGGATCGAGGAAGACTACTGGGTGGCAGGTCTCGAATGGGCGGACAGCCTCGGAGTGGACGTTGTGCAGTCCTCGCTGGGTTATACGGATTTCAGCGACGGAAAGAGCTATTCGTATTCGGACATGAATGGGCAGACGGCCGTTACCACCATTGCGGCGGATATTGCGGTGGAAAAGGGCATAGTGGTGGTGAATGCAGCGGGTAATGAGGGAAACCAGCCCTGGTATTACGTCACCGCTCCGGCGGACGGGAAGAAGGTAATAGCGGTCGGTTCGGTAAACCGCGACGGCCGGGTTTCCGCGTTCAGCTCGCGAGGACCGACTTTCGATGGCCGGGTGAAACCGGATTTCATGGCTATGGGGGAACAAGTGGAAGTGATAAACGGCATCGGCGACTCTTACCTCTCCCTGCGGGGGACCTCGTTCGCCTCTCCGGCAGTGAGCGGCGCGGCGGCGCTCCTCCTCCAGATACACCAGGACTGGACGCCGGCTGTCCTTTACGATTCCCTCCGGGTATATGCCAGACGGGCAGCGCCGGATACCCTTTACGGCCACGGGATTCTCGATGCCTTTGCCGCTTCCGGTCTCAAGTCAGCCGGGCCTGCGGCGGCTCAGTTTAAAATGTATGATCCCTATCCGCAGCCGGCGGTGTTCAGCAAAGATAACCGCCGGTTGTTGTATTTTCCGGTGGACATACCGGTTTCGGGGAAAACCCTCTCCATCAGAATATTCAATTTTATTGGCGAAAATATCAAGACAATCGAGAAACCCATGCCTGCCGGAGGGAGTTTTCGAGGATTGACGGACGCTCCGAGCTGGGACGGCACGAATTTTACCGGAGATGCAGTAGCGCCGGGAATCTATTTTTATTCGATCCGGCTGGCTGGGTATAGCGGTTACCATGGAAAAATAGCGGTGATGCGATGACAGATAAAACGAATGGTTCTGATGGTTTTGAAAGGCTCTGGGCGCCCTGGCGGATGAAATACATTGATGGGATGGACGTTTCGGGAAACGCGGAATGCATTTTTTGTGAAAAACCCCGTGAAGATGAAGATGAAAAGAACTTCATCGTATATCGCGGGACATCCTGTTATATGATCTTGAATGTATTTCCTTACAACAACGGCCACCTGCTGGTGGTCCCCTTTTGTCATACCTCGGGTCTGGAAAGCCTGGATTCGGAAACACGCCTGGAGCTGATGGACCTTTCGGCGCTTGCGGTTAAGGCTGTCAAAAGTTTCATGCGGCCGGATGGGTTCAACCTGGGAATGAATATCGGACGCTCCGCCGGTGCGGGCATTGCCGATCACCTGCACCTTCATGTTGTACCGCGGTGGAACGGCGACACGAATTTCATGCCGGTAATCGGCTTTACCAAAGTTATAAGCGAGGGGCTGGTGGATAATTACCGCAGGCTCCGTGAGGCTATGGAAAAAATTATGATGAAATAAAGTTTCATAATATTTTATTGCGTTTCTTTCCGAAATAGATGTCGAAACGGTTTCATCGTTCCCGCCTGCGGCAACGGTTTCATCGTTCCCGCCTGCGGCAACAAGTTTGGCATGCTGTTTGTAAAAAAGTTTGACTTGTACAGCAAAACTACCTATTTTTACCATTCAACATTGATTTTTTTAGTGGAGTAATTGTGTCAGACGAGAAAAAAAATAAGTGGATTTCGATCATGATCGTCCCGGAAGAAGGGGCGAGAGTAAAAAAATGGCGGGTTACCACGAGCCGGTTTTTCAAACTGAAAATACTTTTCTGTATAGCCTGTTTTTTTGTGGTAATCGGATTTTTCTCTACCGCTTCGCTGGGATTCATGTACGCCAAAATGCGGTATTATCAGCATTTTAATGACAGGCTTTTGGAGGCTACCGCCAAGCTCAACGCTATCTCTCTGCGTCTGGAGCGGTATAAAGAAAATGAAACCAAGCTTAGAACTATTCTGGGGAGCGATATTGAGCTGCCGAAACCCCCGGCAGTTGAACCGGGAACGGGAACCGCTGCTGGCGCGCTGTCTCCGGGCAAAAGGGGTGGAAACGAATTGGAACAGGCGATTGCCGCAAAAGAATCCAGTCTTCGTCGAAAGCCGAGTATCTGGCCGGTAAACAATCCCTGGCAAGTGACCAAAACATTTAAATATGCCGGCAGGAAGGATAGCCATCTCGGCACAGACATCGTCGCCCGGATGAAATCGAGCGTGGTTGCCACTGCCGATGGAAAGGTAATATTCGCCGGAATGGATGATCTTTTGGGGCTTACCGTAACTATCGATCACGAGAATGGCCTGGAAACCCATTACGGACATAATGAATCGCTCCTGGTGAAATACGGAGATACAGTGCGCAAGGGGCAATCGATAGCCGTGTATGGTGGAATGGACGGGAAATCGAGCACCGGAGTGCATCTTCACTATGCAGTCTACCTTAAAGGGCAGCCGGTTGATCCATTCGGGTATCTTCCGGAAAATCCGGCGATAAAATATGCAAAAAACGATATAAAATAATTGCGGCAGAACGAATTTGAGTTATATTGACTGGCAAAGTTTTCTTTACCTTTCACAAAGCATTTTTTAATATTTGGGGGAATACATGGCAAAAAATGAACCGGAAGGAGCCATGAATACCATCATCGGTAAAGGCACTAAAATCGAGGGTAACATGGAAGTAGCGCAGAGCCTTCGTATCGATGGTGTCTTCAAGGGGTCTATCACTACCACCGATACGTTGATCGTCGGCTCCACCGGGGAACTCATCGATGTAACGATCAAAGTAAAGAACGCCGTTATTGGCGGCATCATCAAAGGCCATCTCGTTGCCTCGAACAAGGTGACCCTGGAGAGCACATCCCGTCTGGAGGGCGATCTGACGGCCAAACTTCTGGTTATCGAAGAGGGCGCCTTGTTTTCCGGCAACTGTGCAAGCGGCGGGGACCGTGGGGAAATCCCTTCTGCCGGACCGAAGATGCCGGCTAAGATCGGTTGATCCATCATGTCGGAATATGTAATTGACTCGTTCAGAAGTTTTGTGAGAAACACCCGGAAAAAAGCCCTGCTTCTTGGAGCTTTTTTAGGTATTATTCTGCTTATTTTCGGAACAAAGTCGATCGGTTTCGGTTATCTGTGCGGGTCGCTGGTGAGTCTGTTGAATTTTCAGCTCATGGCAGCCGATGCATTCGGAATGGCCGATAAACCTTCCAAAGCGGCGAAAAAGTTTATCCTGTTCCGGTATTTTCTCAGATACGCCATACTTTTTTCTGCCCTGGCTCTGATTGTAACCCGGACGGACTTCAACATATTCGCCGCTTTTTTCGGTGTTTTTACCGTGCAGGCCGTCATTATCGGTGAAAAGCTTCTCGCGGCATCAGGCATCACTGGCAGAGAATCGAAGGGGTAATCCTGATGAGCGGTAAGCAGATACTGTATCTGATTCTGGCTGTCTTTATTCTGGAAGTGGCGGTGCTTATTATCCTGGGAGCTGTCGGCAAGGAAGGCGGAAAAGAAAAGGAAGCATGGTTTCAGATCGGTCCTGTCGCTGTCGAAAAGCACGGGATGGAATTGGAATCAATCGGCAAGGTTGAAAAATATCATCTTGACAACACCCCTCCGGATAAGGAAACTTTTTGGGCGATCGATATTTTCCCCGTCAAAATGATGCTGCTGGTGGATGTCCTTCTCATCTTCGCTGCGACCCTTACTGCTGTTACCCTCCGAAGAATACCGGGGAGACTGCAGAGCTTCATTGAGATTGTTGTGGATTTTTTCCGCTCGATAATTCTGGAGACTCTCGGCGAGCATGGTGATCGCCATGTGCCCACCTTGCTCACCCTCTTTTTTTTCATCTGGATTTCCAACATAATAGGGGTTATTCCTCGCCTCGGCGAACCCACCCGCGATCTCAATATCATTATCGGACATATGCTGGTCATGATCTTCCTCGTCCATTTTGAAGCGATTAGGATCAAAGGAATCAAAGCATATATACATGAATACTTTCAGCCCTTTTTTATCATGGCGCCGTTGAATGTGATCGGTGAAATTTCCAAAGGTATTTCACTCAGTGTCCGTCTTTTTGGGAATATCAGCGGCGGCGCCATCATTATCGTGGTGATTTCCTATCTCATCAAATATACTGTGCTTCCAGTTGGATTAAACCTGTTTTTCGGGCTGTTTGTGGGGACAATACAAGCTTTTGTATTCACCGTGCTTTCCATGACCTATTTAGCTGTGGCTATTGCGGAATGATCTAAGGGGTTGATTGATGGACTTTGTCATTTTAGCCAAATATGTGGGAGCTTCCATAGCAGTGGGAATAGGTGGACTGGGAAGCGGATTCGGTGAAGGGCTTACGGCTGGGAAAGCAGCTCAAGCCATTTCCCGACAGCCCAAGATTTCCGGAGAAATCCTCCGAACGATGCTCATCACTCAGGCAGTTACCGAAACATCCGGTATATTTGGATTGATGGTTGCCATTCTTTTGCTTTTTGTAGCGCCTACCGAGGGAGAACCGTCCAAAGTTACAGCCTTTATTGCAGCGGGAATTTGTATGGGAGTCGGAGGCATCGGGGCGGGAATAGGATGCGGTATGGCGGGTAGCGCCGCGTGTGAATCCGTAGCCCGACACCCCAGGATTTCGAGTTCAATACTTCTTAATACCCTCGTCGGACAAGCTGTAAC
This sequence comes from Candidatus Latescibacter sp., assembly GCA_030692375.1. Taxonomy (NCBI): domain Bacteria; kingdom Pseudomonadati; phylum Candidatus Latescibacterota; class Candidatus Latescibacteria (ex Chuvochina et al. 2023); order Candidatus Latescibacterales; family Candidatus Latescibacteraceae; genus Candidatus Latescibacter; species Candidatus Latescibacter sp. The sequence goes on from JAUYCD010000242.1 coordinate 9,528, forward strand.
ACAAACCGGCTGTATCTTTGCCCTCGTGATTTCCCTCCTCCTCATTTTTATAGCCCCGGATAGTTCAAATATCGGCACCGTCGGCGCGGTGCTGGGCGCCGGTCTCTGTATGGGTATAGGTGCTTTGGGACCAGGATTAGGCGAAGGTTTTGCAGCCGGAAAAGCATGCGATGCGATGTCACGGGCATCTGAATTGGCTCCTGTGATCACCCGTACCATGCTCATCGGGCAGGCGGTCACAGAATCGGTGGTAATTTATGCGTTTGTGGTTGCTCTCCTGCTAATTTTAGTGGCCAAGTGAGG
>JAUYCD010000243.1 GCA_030692375.1 Candidatus Latescibacter sp.
GAAAGTCAAAGACTTTTCAATGGTTACGTCATTTCCACAGCTTTCTTATTTTTTCATGATACTTTTGACAGTACCCCATTATAATGTATTTTCCCGTTGAAAGTCTGCCTTCGGGATTTTGGGGACTGTATTTTTTTGGCATTTTATACAACTTTTTCCCCTTTTATATATATCACCATTTTTTGGTGTTGTCAAATTATTATGTGTTTTCCCAAGTCGAATTTCAAAGAAAAGCATTTACAAATTCAAAGGAGATTGCTGATCTGATAAAAAATCTTTGTTTTTTCCATCATAAAAGAATAAGTTTATGCAGTGAAGAAAAAATGACCGGATTCTCTATATTTCAAGACTGATGATGCGGCAAAAAGTATTAAAATGCTCTCTGAATTGACGAAAACCTCACCCGGCCTTCGGCCACCCTCTTCTATTCAGGAGAGGGTAATAACATAGCCAGCAATGAGTTACCACCTCTCCTGACTAGGAGAGGGGGACAGGGGGTGAGGTTTAATAACACCAGAAAATAATGTAAAAATTACTTTTTGCCGGATCATCAAGACTAAAACAGAAAATAATATATCACGAAAAGAGGAGGAGTTATGGAAAATACCGTTGACAGGAGAACTTTTTTAAAAACAGCCGCCGCCGCTTCCGCCGCTGTAACCGTTCTTAAACCTGGAACTGTTTTCGGTTCCGCCGCGAATTCGACTGTCAGGCTCGGAATTATCGGCTGCGGGGGCCGTGGAACCGGAGTGATCAGCTCGATGGTAAGAAATACCGACAGCCGTATCGTCGCCATTGCCGATCTTTTCGAGGATCAGCTCACGAAAGGCCGTGAGAATCTCAACAGGGTCAACCGTGAAAAGGGGCATCCCCAGATCGAGGATTCCCACCTCTTTCTCGGCTCCAAAGCCTACCTGCGGCTTCTCGACCTGAAAGATGTGGATGCCGTGCTGGTCTCCACTCCGGCCTTTCTGCACCCGGTGCACCTGGAAGCGGCGGTGGATGCCGGGAAACATGCCTACTGCGAGAAACCGGTCGCAATCGATCCGGCGGGAGTGAAGCGCATTCAGCGTATCGGGAAAAAAGCCGCAGGGAAAACGACCCTGGTGGTCGGGTTCCAGATCCGTCATGCAACTCCTTATGTGGAAATGGTCAAGCGCATCCAGCAGGGTGATATCGGGGATATTGTCACAGTGCAGGCATACTATCTGGCCGGCTCGATTCCCATCAAATGGCGCGATGATGTACCGCAAGATGAGGCCCGGCTGCGCGCCTGGTTCTGGGACCTGGCTCTGTCCGGAGACATTCTGGTGGAGCAGGGCATCCATGTGGTGGATATCATGAACTGGGTATTTAAAAGCCCTCCCCTCAAGTCCTTCGGCGCCGGCGGAAGGGCGGGCAGGAACGATCGCGGGAATGTCTGGAGCCATTACAATGTCATCTTTGAATATCCGGGGAAAGTTCATGCGAGCTTCCAGTCCACCCAGTTCGATCCCGGTTATGGGGATGTCTGTGTCCGCTTTTTCGGAACCAGGGGAGTCGCGGAGGCCCATTACACGGGAGGAGTGTTCATCAAGGGAGAGAAACCCTGGGATTCCGGAGTGGTCAGGGGAACAGCCGAGACGGTCACCAAGGAGCAGTGGGCCGCCGGGGCGTTCAAATCCTCGCTCGATGACGCCGACCCGAACAAGCAGAAGGCTTTCATAGAAAGCATCAAATCCGGGAATCTCATCAACGAGGCGGACGCCGGCGCCGAATCCGCACTCACGGCAATGATGGGCCGGACTGCGGCATACACGGGCAGGGAGGCCACCTGGGACCAGATGATCCGTTCCAACGAACGGTTCGACCCCAGGCTGGACCTCACAAAGTTCGACAAGAAGGGATAAAAAAGATAGTCCAATGCCCAAAGTGAAAAGTGAAAAGATGAGGCAAAAAAAGGCTTTTACACAGGTGGTAAAACAGTTGCATTGGAAAAACGTCATGCCGAACTTGTTAAGGAGAATGACAGTTGATTACAAAATTGAAAAGAAGATCGTTCATGCTGGCTGCCGCTTCGGCTGCCGCTGCCCCACAGGTTCGGGCGGCGGATAACACGTCTGCTAAGGGGCGCGACGCCTCCCCGGACATGCCGCTGGGCATCATTATCGGGGCGGACAACCCGGAAAAAGAGCTGCTGCGGGTGAAGGAACTCGGATTTACTACCTGTCAGCTCACTGTGGGAGAGTATTCTTCCAAACTGGCCGTGCGGATACGAACGACCCTTGAAAAACTCTCCCTGAAACCGACTTCTCTCATCTGTATGGGGCCGGGAAAATACGTCTGGAATTTCTACGAAGGCCCTGCGACTATCGGCCTTGTCCCCCGTGAGATGAGAGCCGAGCGTATTACCCGTCTGAAACAGGGAACGGATTTCTGCCGTGAAGCAGGAATCCCCGCGGTGTGCGCCCACTTCGGCTTTATACCCGAGAATCCCAATGACCCTCTCTACAAGGAATTCATTACCGCCATGAAAGAGGTCGCCGGATATGTGAAAGACCGGGGGCTTTCCATCTATTTTGAAACGGGCCAGGAGACGCCTGTCACCCTTCTCCGGGCTATCGAGGATATCGGAACCGGCAACCTGGGGGTGAATTATGACACCGCGAACCTCATCCTCTACGGCAATGCAAACCCGGTGGACGGTCTGGATGTTATCGGCAAGTATGTGCGCTCCCTTCATGCCAAGGACGGGATGTATCCCACCAATCCCCGCGAGCTGGGCAAAGAGACGCCTATCGGCGAAGGGAAGGTTGATTTTCCCGGGGTGATCCGTAAGCTGAAAGATTTGAATTTCAAAGGCCATATCACCATCGAGCGTGAGATCAGCGGTCCCCGTCAGGTCGAAGATATTCTCCAGTCGAAAAAGTTCCTGGAGAACCTTATCAAGACTGTGTAATTTGAAAAGGGAATTGTATGGACAGGATTTGATTTTCCAGTTATCTTTGGCAATCCGGTAAAAAGTAAGTTGTACATTATTTTCTGGTGTTTCTTTACCTCACCCCCTATCCCCCCCTCCTAGTCAGGAGAGGGAGTAACTCATTATGCGCGTTGTTACCACCCTCTCCTAATTAGGAGAGGGTGGCCGAAGGCCGGGTGAGGTTTTTTAAACGTGGGCAGCAACAAGAAACTTTTGGCCAGATCATAATCTTTGCTCAATTATATTTGACCGTTTGTTCTTTTTACTCCAGGGGAGGCCCCATGCAGTCGATTCATCCGCTCGACTATGTCATTATCCTGCTCTATTTTGCGATAGTAGTACTGGTGGGAATGTATTTTTCCAAATTCATCAAGCAGGCCAAGGATTACTTTGCCGCCGGAGCGGCTGTGCCCTGGTGGCTCGCCGGGGTATCACTCTGGATGGCCTCGTTCAGCGCGCTGACCTTTGTCGTTTACTCACAGATGGCCTACAAGTACGGTTTTGTGGCAATCTCCATGTGCTGGACTGTCATTCCGGCCATGATCGCGGCTTCCCTTTTCCTGGCGGCTCGCTGGCGCCGTACCCGGATCATGACCCCGCTCGGATTCCTGGAGCAGAGGTACAACAAGACCCTGCATCAGGTATTTGTCTGGACCGGGATTCCCCTCCGCATGGTGGATAATGCTCTGCGGGTATTTTCCACCGCGGTGTTCCTTGCGGTGGCGGTCGGTCAAAGCTGGTTTACCCTGGAAATATGCATCGTGTTTGTGGGTATCATCATGATCCTGTACGCCATCCTGGGCGGGCAGTGGGCGGTGCTGGTCACCGACTTTTTCCAGGCCATCATCCTCTGCTTCGGCGTTGTGCTCCTTCTGCCTCTGACCTTTAGCGCTATCGGAGGTATCAAGCAGCTTTTCACCCAGACGCCACCGGGATTTTTCCTTCCTTTTGCGCCCCAGCATGGGTATGGTTTCTTTGACTGGCTCATGTTCGCACTCATTACTACCATCTCCTACAACGCCAGTTGGGGCCTGGTGCAGAAATACAATTGTGTGGCCAAAGAAAAAGACGCCAAAAAAGTCGCCATCACGATGGGTGTTCTCTCGTTCGTAGGCCCTCTCATCTTCTTCATCCCCGCCATGGCCGGAAGAATTCTTGTTCCCGAGCTCATGGACAAACCGGGCGGAACCGCCGAGGCCTATGTGGCGGTTTGCCTTAAGGTTCTTCCGGTCGGGGTCATGGGCCTTATTGTCGCCGGTATGTTCAGCGCCACCCTCTCCACTCTCGGGAACGAATACAATGTTCTTTCCGGTATTCTGACCAAGGATTTTTACCATAAAATCGTACGTCCTGATGCCGATGAGAAGAACCTCCTCTTTTGGGCAAAAATCAACGCCGCCCTGGTAGGAAGCTTGACCATTCTCTTTGCCATCGGGATAAATTACATCAGGGGATTCAACCTCTGGGACATCCTGGTGAAGGCATTCGGAGCGCTGGCGCCGGCCATGATGCTTCCCCTTCTCGGCGGGCTCTTCATAAAAAAGATCAATTCACGAGGCGCCCTTTTGGGAATAATCTGCGGCATGATGTCAGGTGTGACTCTCGTGGCTGTCAATGCCGTGCTTTTGAATGTATACAGCGCCCAGGCGGCGGTAGATCCCAATCTTTCCTACTGGCTGAAACAGGGTTACAATTCTGTCTCCATCTTTATTAACATCACGGTTACTGTCCTGGCAATGTGGCTCGGCTCGGCCGGTTACAAGAGACCTGATGAAGAACAGCAGCGGGTGGATGAATTTTTCAAGCGCATGGATGTGGTCAGCAATGTGGAAATCCCTCAATCCTCTGGGGAGAAACAGTCGCCCTTCATGGCGGTAGGCATCGCACTGGTCGTTTTTGGTTTTGCCTTCCTGCCCATCGGGCTGTACATGGGCGGGAGAGCGCTGATGATTGACGGAATTGTGGGAACGCTCATGATGCTCCTGGGTTTGGCGCTCTGGCTCCCAAACAGGGCAAAAAAGTAAAACGGTTATGTCGTTAAGTAAACTAAGGTGATCATCCGACAAGGTTAATCCCCCCTACCCCCCTTATTAAGGGGGAAAAAGAAAATTGTTCCTTTTACTATGTAAACATTTATTAGGATTTGACAGAACACCCTCCTTAAATTCCCCCCTTAATAAGGGGGGATGCCGAAGGCAGGGGGGATATTTAAAGACACAAGAGTACCCAATTTCACTTATTTACTGTATGTTCAGGAGACACCGCATGACCGACCAGACCCCGCTTTCCATTGCCAGTAAGACCATCGAACCCGAAGTCATATATGTAACCCCCGGCGACAGAGTCATCCTCCGTGAACTCGCGGCCCAAACAGCCGAACTGGCAGCCCGTCCGGTCGAGGCTGAGAAGCGCGACCTCTGGTATGATCACAACGCCCTGGAGCCGACGCGCCCCCTGGTCTTCTGCGACCCTGAGAATGGCTGGAACGAGATAATCGCCGAGGGCAGTCTCCGCTGCACCGGCGCACTGGCCCGGGAATGGGAGATGACCCTGCGTAAGGAAATTTTCTGGGGCGGGTCCATGGGCGATGACCGCGTAGTGCAGCAGTATTTCGAGGTCCCCTATGTCTATTCGGAAACCGATTGGGGGATGCACGAGACAAGAATCGGCGGGAAAGACGGCGGCTCCTATATCTGGAAGGCGCCGATTCGGACCTGGAATGACATTGACCGGCTCCGCATTCCTGAAATCACCGTGGACTGCGAGTCTACCGGACGCCTCGTCGCGCTGGCGAAAGAGGTCCTGGACGATCTCCTCCCTGTACGGCTCAAGGGCAAGTGGTGGTGGAGTATGGGGATGACTATGACACTGGTGTACCTCCGCGGGCTCGAACAGATCATGTATGACGCCTACGACTATCCGGAAAAACTCAAAGAGCTCATGTCCTTCCTCAGCGCGGGGACAATGGCCCGCCTCGATTTCCTAGAGCGCAACGGCCTTCTCAGCCTCAACAACGACGGCACCTATGTGGGTTCGGGCGGGTTTGGCTGGTTGCGGGAGCTTCCGCAGGCCGATTTCACGGGCCGTGTGCGCACCCGGGACATGTGGGGATTCGCGGAAAGCCAGGAGACCATCACTTTCTCCCCCGCCATGTTCGAGGAATTTATTTTCCCTTACCAGCTTCCCCTCCTGGGGCGGTTCGGGCTCAACTGTTACGGCTGCTGCGAGCCGCTGGATAAGCGCTGGCACGTCGTGGAGCACATCCCCCGGCTGAGGCGCGTTTCCGTGTCCGCCTGGGCTTGCATACCGGACATGGCTGAAAAGCTGGGAACCCGGTACATCTTCTCTTACAAGCCGAATCCCGCGGAGCTCGCGGTTCCGGTGATGGACGGGGAGCGTGTGCGGAAAAACCTGCGGGAGATGCTGGACACCACGAAGAACTGCCGGGTGGAAATCATTATGAAGGACAATCATACCATCGGAAAAAACCCTGAAAACGTCACGCGCTGGTGCCGTATCGCCCGCGAAGAAGCGGAGAAATAAAGAAAAAATATTAGACATGATTGACAGGATTAACAGGATTGGAATAAAACATGAAAATAAAATCAACTGGTTATGTCATTAAGTAAGGTTGATGATTGTATGTTTAGATGCCGAAACAAGTTCGGCATGACACGTGTCATCCTGAACTCGTTTCAGGATCTAAATGTACACAATAATTTCAAAAATACTTACCAAATGACATAACCGGATATAATCTTGTAAAATCTTGTAAATCCTGTCTAATTATTCGGTTCTTCTCCAAAAGAGTTGGTTAAGAAATTTACTTACAAGGGTTGCATTGAGGAAATGATCTCAATCCAACCCTATTCGAAATATGTTGTTAGTTGCTGTCAAGCCCAAGCAAGTCAGCCTTCGGCTGAGGCTTGACAG